>JALDXK010000249.1:0-8177 GCA_032155105.1 Acidobacteriota bacterium | reverse complement strand
GGCGCCGCGTCCGCTCTGGAGCGCGGCCGCGTGAAAGAGCTCTTCGAGATCGCCGAGCAGCTCTTCGCGCCGGCGATCGGGCATGGTGCGCGCCACCAGCCAGGCCGCGGTGCGCGGTGGTCGCAGGCTCATGCCGGCTCTCCCAGCAGGTGTTCGAGGCCGTCGGCCATGTTGCGGATCGATCGATACGACGCCTGCAGCGCCTTGAGACCGAAGGCCGCCACCTCGTAATGCCGTTTCCGCTTGCCGCCGCGCTGCGGCGTCGGTTCGCCGACGCGGGACTTCACCAGGCCCTTCTGTTCGAGCCGCTCGAGCGTGGTGTGCACCGCGCTCACCGACACACCGCGTCCGCCGCGCCGCTCGATCTCGCCGCACACGACCGCACCATAGGCGTCCGGACCAAGGCGCAGCAGGGCGAGCATCACGATCTGTTCGAATTCGCCGAGGACGGGCGGAGCTGCATGCCGGGTCATGGTGGCGACTAATATCTACAATGTGGATTTATTTTGTCAAGTGAACGCAGGCATCATGTCTGGATGCGCATCCTCGTAGTTGCCGGGGCCATCGCCCTCTTGGCGCTTCCCCTGTCTGCCCAGCAGCCGGTCAAACAGGAACCGCCTTCCACGCTGCGCGCCCCCACCCGCGCCGAGATCCTGCGCGGTGAATACGGCCGCTATCGCGCCAACAACGACCTGCTGCACTACGACCTCGACGTCCGCATCGATCCCGAGAAGAAGTGGATCAGCGGCCGTAACGCCGTCCGCTTCAAGATGCTGAAAGACGACACGCGCATTCAGCTGGAGCTCTTCGCCAACCTCACCATCGATCGCATCCTCTTCAACACGCGCGAGCTGAAGTACACGCGCGACCTCAACACCGTCTACATCGACTTTCCCGAGACGCTGCGGTCTGGCCGCACCTACTCGATCGACGTCCAGTACTCAGGCATGCCGCAGGAGCTTGGCCGCTTCGACGCGCTCGCGTTCAAGAAGGACCCCGCCGGCGGGCACTGGATCAACACCGCCAACGAAGGTGTCGGCTCGAGTGTGTGGTGGCCGAGCAAGGATCAATGGCGCGACGAGCCGGATGGCATGGACATCAGGGTGTCGGTGCCGAACGGGCTGACCAACGTGTCGAACGGCCGCTTCATCGAGAAGACCGACCTTGGTGACGGCTACACCAAGTGGCACTACCGGGTGCACTATCCGATCAACAGCTACAACGTCTCGCTCAACATCGCCAACTACGCGCACTTCGCGGAGACGATGGGCGACCTGACGCTCGATTACTACGTGCTGCCCGCGAACCTCGAGAAGGCGAAGAAGCAGTTCGCGCAGGTCAAGCCGATGATGGAGGCGTTCCAGAAGTACTTCGGCGAATACCCGTTCAAGAAGGACGGCTACAAGTTGATCGAGGTGCCGTACTCGGGCATGGAACACCAGAGCGCGGTGACCTACGGCAACCGCTTCGCCAACGGCTATCTCGAGCGCGACTGGACCGGCGTGGGCGTCAGCCTCAAGTTCGATTTCATCATCATTCACGAGACCGCGCACGAATGGTTCGGCAACGCCGTCTCCGCGGCCGAGCAGTCCGACATGTGGATCCACGAAGGGTGGGCCACCTACATGGAATGCCTCTACGTCGAGCACCTGTTCGGCTACGACGATGCGCTGAAGTATACCAACGGCTACAAGACGAAGATCGGCAACAGTGAGCCGATCATCGTGCAGCGGGGCATCGCGCGCGCTCCCAACCAGGATCAGTACTTCAAGGGCGCGCTCTTCCTCCACACGCTGCGCAACGTCGTCAACGACGACACGAAGTGGTTCACGCTGATACGCGATTTCTACGACGAGTTCAAGTTCAAGAACAACATGACCGAGGAGATGGTCGCCTTTGTCAGCAAGCGGCTGGGCCAGGACATGACGCCGATCTTCGATCAATATCTGCGGCGGGCGGATCTGCCGGTGCTCGAGTTGACGTTCGACGAAGCAGCCAAGCTGATGTGGTACCGATGGAAGGCCGAGGAGCGCGGCTTTGCGATGCCGATCCGCGCCGGCGATCCCGCCAAGTGGCAGACGATTCAGCCGGCAACGATGACGTGGCGCTCCATGCCGTGGGCCGGAACCAGGGATCAGTTCAGGGTCGCGACCGATCTCTTCTACGTGAACGTCGCCGTGCTCGACTCGCGAGGTCATCCATTGAAGTGAGATTTTGGATCGCGGCGAGGCGCGTCCGCATTTCTTTGGATCGTCTCGAGCGCCCGTCCCCGTCGCCACCCTCTGTGGTCACGTCGACGGTGCCGTCCATCACAGCGCTGTCATGGTATTGCGCTTGCTCGATCACTCCTCGCGGCTGGCTTCCCCGCCGCCTCATGGAGGATCTACATGCGCCGCATGTTTGCTGTGTTCGTTCTGTTCCTGGCCTGTAGCACCCCGGCAGTCGGACAAACACTTTTCCAGGGTCGTATCGATCTGACGGTTGTCGATGCCCAGGGCGGTGCCGTGCCGGGCGTTCTCGTCGAGATCGCCGGACCGACCGCGTCGACGCAAATCTCGGACGCGTCGGGCGAAGTGCACTTCCTGAACCTCGCGCCCGGCCGCTACGCGGTGACCGCGAGTCTGAGCGGTTTCAACACCTATCGTAACGACAACATCGAGGTCCGCGCCGGCACCAGCGTGCCGCTGAAAGTGGCGCTGAGCGTCAGCGGCGTCACCGAAGCGGTGCAGGTCACCGCCGAACCGATGGTCGTCGATCCTGGACGTCAAACCATCACCACGAGCATCTCTTACGATCAGCTGCAGCGCTTGCCCTCGTCTCGCGATCCGTGGGTGGTGCTGCAAACGGTGCCGGGCGTGATCGTCGATCGCGTCAACGTCGGCGGCGCCGAATCGGGACAGCAGTCGAACGTGCTCGCCAAGGGCGCGGGCGTGACGGAGAACACGTGGAACCTCGACGGCATTCCGGTCACCGATCTCGCGGCCACCGGCTCGTCGCCCACGTACTACAACTTCGACATGTTCCAGGAGATGAGCGTCACCACCGGCGGCGCGTCGGCGACGAATCCGACCGCCGGCGCGCAGCTCAATATGCAGTTCAAGTCGGGCACGAACACGCTCACCGGCGCTGCGCACTTCTATGGCGCCGGCGAAAACCTGCAGAGCACGAACCTGCCAGACGAGTTGCTGCCACTCGCCGGCGACAGCGGCAAGGGCAATCGCATGAAGGAGATGACCGATGTCGGCTTCGACATCGGCGGCCCCGCGGTGCGCGACCGGCTGTGGTTGTGGGGATCGTACGGCCGCACCGACGGCACGCTCTACACGCTGAACGGCGATCCCGATCGCACGCTGCTCGAGACCGTCGCCTTCAAGGCGACCGGCCTCCTGACGCCGACGATCCGCCCGGAGTTCCTGTTCTTCCGCGGCAACAAGGTGAAGAATGGCCGCGGCGCGAGCCCGCTGCGCGCGCCGGAGACCACCTGGGATCAAACCGGCCCGACGCCGCTCTACAAGGGACAGGTCAACATCACCGCGCGCAACAACGTGTTCCTGACCGTGCGCGCCGCGCACGTTGGCAACGGGTTCTCGCTCAGTCCGCAAGGCGGCATGGCGGTCAGCGGCTATCGTGACGCCGGTCGCGTGCGACACGGCTCGTACCTGTTCTACGAGACCAAGCGCCCCGACAACAGCGTGCTGGCCGACGGCAACAGGTTCCGCGGCCAGCACGAGATCGTGTTCGGCGGCAGCTGGCGCCACACCAAGGACGATGAGCGGCAGGAGTTTCCGGGCAGCGGCGCCGACAGCCTGCACAGCACCGACTTCGCCGCCACGCGCGGCATTCAGGCGTGGCTATACCGGCCTTTCTTCGCGTCGAGCGTCGCGGTGAACCAGAGCCTGTATGTCGGCGACACGATCCACGCCGGCCGCTTCACCGCGCAGCTGTCGCTGCGCTACGACCGCAGCTACGCCTCGATGCTCGAAAGCGTGCAGGCGGCGATTCCCGGCTTCCCAACGCTGTTGCCCGCAATCGTTGCGCCGGGCGAAGACAAGATGATCGACCTCACGCTGCTCTCACCGCGCGCCGGCATCAGTTACGCGCTCGACGATACGGGCCGCACGTTGCTTCGCGCCAGCTACGGCATGTTCGGCTCGCAGCTCGGCAGCGGCACCGTGCAGGCGTTCTCGGCGGCTTCGCAGGCGGTGCTGATCTATTCGGCGACGGATCGCAACGGCAACAATGTCGCCGACGCCGACGAGCTCGAGGAATTGCAGAACTTCGGCGGCGTCGATCCCGAGGATCCGGGTGCCGGCGTGAACTTCAATCGCGTCGATCCGGATCTCAAGGCGCCGAAGACGCACGAGTTCGTGGTCGGCATCGATCGCGAGCTGATGCCGATGTTCGGCGTCAGCGCCTCGTTCTCGTGGCGCCGTTTCAACGACACCTTCTGGAGCGGCCAGGACCTTGCCCAGGGCATCACCGTCTACCCGCTGGTCGGCGTCACCCGCGACGACTACGTCGTCGAAGGCGTGGTCGAAGGCGACGTGCCGGGCATCGGTTCGTATCGGCGGGAGTTCTACGCGCCGACGGAGGCGAGCCTGCCGCCTGGCAACGGCGCCGAGTTCCGCAACCGGCCCGACTACAACCAGCAGTACGTCGGCTTCGAGGTGCAGGCGACCAAGCGCCTCTCGAACAACTGGATGGCACGCATCGGCTTTTCGACCAATCAGCACACCGAGCACTTCACGGGCGCCGGCGGCATCCACGACCCGGGTGCCTCGACGACGTGGCCGAACATCGAGGGTGGCGCGTTCGTCACCGGCACGTCCGGCAGCGGCAAGAGTGAGATCTACCTGATCCTGCCGCGCTATCAGTTGAGCGCGTCGGGCCTCTACCAGTTCGGGCACGGCATCAACGTCGCCGCCAGCCTCGTGTCGCGCGAGGGCTTCGGCATGCCGTTCTTCGAGCCGGTGGAGTCCGCCGATCCGCTGCTGCCGGAGAAGCGGGTGATGCTCGTCGATCCACGCGACAGCCGGCTGGAATCGGCCACCACGCTCGACCTGCGTGGTGAGAAGACATTCGCGTTCAGCGGCCGCGAACTGGCGATCACCGCCGACGTGTTCAACCTGTTCAACTCGTCGACGGTGCTCGGGCGTCAATACGACGTCACCACGACGGGCGACACCGGCTACAACCAGCCGTTGGAGATCATGAATCCGCGGTTGCTGCGACTCGGCGTGCGCTTCATGTTTTAGGACGCCTCAAGGGCTGTAGGGGCGGGACTTCAGTCCCGCCCAATGGTTTCAGCGTCGTTTCGTCCGGTGCGTGGGCGTTGCCTGCCACGGATCATCCGGCCACGGATGCTTCGGGTAGCGCCCACGCAATTCCTTTCGAACCTCGGGGTAGGTTCGTTCCCAGAAGCTCTTGAGATCCCGTGTGGTTTGCACCGGACGGCCATTAGGTGCGAGCAGGTGGAAGGTGATGGGCGTGCGTGCGGGGCCGAGCCGCGGGGTGTCCGCAAGTCCGAACAGCTCCTGTAGCTTCACCGACACCGAGACGCTGCCATCGGCGGCGTACTCGATCGTCATATCGCGTCCGCTCGGCACCGTCAGTCGCTCGGGCGCCTGCCGCGCCAGCTGTTGTCGTTGCTCCCACGACAACTGTTCCTCGTCGAGAACGATGTCACGAAGTCGAGTGGCGCCGCGCGCGGCGTGCTGCGCGAGGTCGGCCACATCGATGGAGATCCCTGCAAACGCGAGTCGCGCCAGTAGTGTCGCGCTTCTCTCGTCGGGTGCCTGTTTGAGCCAGGCCGCCGACAGCATCCGAACGCGCGCCTCTTCGTCCACCGCAGTGGGCCGCTCGTTGAGCACGAACCCTTCGTACCAGTCGACGGCACGGGCCTTGACCGATCCCGTGGCCGGGTCGATCGCTTGCATGGTTTCCGCTCGCGTCGGCGACAGCCATTCCTGTTCCACCCTGCTGGCGACGCGAACGATCGCCTCCGCGGCGCCGCGTGCAGTGCCAGAGGTGACGTCGAGGGCGATCAGGAACTCGCCATCGTGCACGCCGCTCTCGCGGCCGATGATGGCGCCATGGCCGCTTGCCAGCGTGACCTTGTCTGCGGATCGCCGCCTGGCCACGCGATCCGGAAAGCCGGCGAGCAAGGCGCGGCGCAATTCCGTCTCGCTGACGCGGCCGGCCCTCGCGGAACCGAGCAGATCCGCCGACACCCGTTCGAGTGCGTCGGCGGCGCGCTTCAGATGCGGCGGCATGCGCGACCAGCGATCGATCACCGTCAGGACGTCTGACGATGTTGCGGCGGCCCCGGGGTCGAGCCGGGTCGGCTCGCTCAACCACGCGCACGCGACAGCACCCTCGAATGACCCCCTGGCCTCGAGCAGCACCCGTGCGAGCCGCGGCGGCAGCGGCAGCCGCTGCATGGCCCGGCCCACGTCGACCACGCGGCCGTCGCGCACGGCGCCGAGCCTCGTGAGGAGGGCCAGCGACGCATCGATGCGATCGCGCGACGGCGCATCGAACCACTCGAAGGCGTACGGATCCGCGCCCCAGCTCAGAATCGCGAGGACCGGGCCCGAGAGATCGATCCGGTGGATCTCCGCCTCGCGATGCGGCCGCAGGCGATCGCGCGCATCCCAGAGGCGCCGCACCCGGCCCGGGCCAAGACGCGCGGCGCGCCCGGCGCGCTGATCGGCACTGTCGAGCGTGACGCGCTCGGAAACCAGGGAATCGACGGCGCGATCGTCGTCGTAGCGCGCGACCTTGTGGAGGCCGGAATCGATCACGATCGAGACGCCCGGCACCGTCAGCGACGTTTCGGCGACGTTGGTCGCCACGACCACACGTCGACGATCACTGGACCGCAGCGCCGCATCCTGCTCGCGGGCGTCCAACGAACCGTGCAGTGGCACCAGTTCGAGATCATGCAGCCGCGCGAGGGCTTCGGCATTGCGAATCGCGGCCGCAATGTCTGCCGCGCCCGGCAGGAAGCACAACACGTTGCCGCGCGATCCGGGCACCATCTCCTCGACTGCTGCGGCAACGGACTGTCCAGGCGCGTACTCCACTGTGAGCGGATGCAGTGTCCCGGGCACCGAGATGATCGGGCATTGGTCGAAGAATGCGGCAACTGGCTGGGTGTCGAGCGTCGCAGACATGACGGTGACGCGCAGATCGGCGCGCGCCGACCAGGCCTGCTTCACGAGCGCGAGGCCGAGGTCGGCGTGGATGCTGCGTTCGTGAAACTCGTCGACGATGACGGTCGAGATGTGGCTGAGCAGCGGATCGTCCTGCAGGTACGCGGTGAGAATGCCTTCGGTGACGACGAGCAGCCTGGTGTCGCGCGTGAATTGCCGCTCGAACCGAATGTGCCAGCCGATCTCGCGGCCGATCGTCCAGCCGCGCTCCTCGGCGATGCGCCTGGCCATGGCACGCGCGGCCACGCGGCGCGGCTGGAGCAGCAGCACCCGGCCGCGATCGACCAGCGCGGGCGGCACCCGCGTGGTCTTGCCGGCGCCAGGGGCAGCCGTCAGCACGGCGGCGCGATGACGATCGAGCGCCGCGCGAAGGTCATCTATGTGCGAATCGATCGGCAGCGGCGTGCGCGTCACGGGGTATCATCACAGCTTACCGCCAGGGGTATCCGCCTCGCCGAAGCCGCCCATTCCTGTGCGGCGAAGGCGGGCGCGATTGAGAAACACCCTGGAACCTGATCCCGTTGATACGGGCGGAGGGAGAGCGGAGATGTCGAAGTCCACACCGGTGCCTACCGCAAACACATTTGCCGAGGCCTATCCCAACTCACGCAAGATCTACGACGACTCGATCGTCGACACGCCGCACGGGCGCGTGACACTGCGCGTGCCGCTGCGCGAGGTGACCCTCGGCGGTGGTGAGCCGCCGGTGCGGCTGTACGACACCAGCGGACCACAAGGTCACGATCCGCGCGAAGGCCTGCCGAAGCTGCGCGAATCGTGGATCGCACCGCGCCGCGCGGATGCGCGGCAAGGAAAGCCCGTCACCCAGCTGCACTACGCCCGCCAGGGTGAGATCACGCCGGAGATGGCGTTCATCGCCACGCGCGAAGGGCTACCGGCGGACTTCGTGCGCGACGAAGTGGCGCGCGGCCGCGCGATTATTCCCGCGAGCATCAATCACCT
>JALDXK010000248.1:0-8182 GCA_032155105.1 Acidobacteriota bacterium | reverse complement strand
ACAACATCGTGTGGGGTGACAACCTGCTCAGGCCGATCGACTTACTGAACGGCGCCTTCAGCGACGACAACATCGTGTGGGGCAACCTCTTCGACGACAACATCGTCTGGGGCAACAGCGACGACGATGACGATAGCGGCGAGGGTGACGGCGCCAACAAGGTCTGGGGCAACTTCGACGAGAACGTCGTGTGGGACGACGCGGTGCTGACCGGCGTGAAGGGAGGCAAGTAATGGAGAAGATGCCTTACCAGCCCGATTTGGATCGCGCCATGACCACGACGACCACTGCCACCGCCGTCGCGAGCAACTGGCGCGAGGCGCTCCCAGTGATGGCCGGCGCCAGGATCACGTTGCGTGAGCTCGAGCTCTCCGACGCGCCGTCGCTGTTCGCGATGTTGACCACCGAGGAAGTGTCGCGCTTCATTTCGCCGCCGCCGACCACGGTCGAAGGCTTCGAACTTTTCATCACGTGGGCCCGCGCCGAACGGGCGGCGGGCAACTACACGTGCTTCGCGGTGGTGCCGCACGGCATGACGACCGCGATCGGCTTGTTCCAGGTGCGATCGCTCGAACCGGGTTTTGCGTCGGCCGAATGGGGCTTCGCGATCGGCTCGGAGTACTGGGGCAGCGGCGTGTTCCTCGAAGGCGCCCGGATGGTCGTGGACTTCGCGATCGACACGCTCGGCGTGCGGCGGCTCGAAGCGCGCGCGGCGGTGGCGAACGGCCGCGGCAACGGCGCGCTGCGTAAGCTTGGCGCCACGCAAGAGGGTGTGCTGCGCCGCTCCTTCCTCAAGAGTGGCCAGTATCTCGATCAGATGCTGTGGTCCATTCTCCGCGAGGACTGGGCGCAGACGAAGGCGGTCTGGGGCAACGGACTGGTTCACTGAGTCCGCTTTCGCCTCCAAATTCACTGGCCAGTGTCCAACAAGCCAAGCTGAGCAATGATGTAAACCGGTGGCTCCTCCCAGCTGAGCCGGGGTAAGATACCCCGGCTCAGTTTTTGTACGGTTGCACAACGCGTTTGTAGGTCTGCACGATTTCCTCACGCCCGGTGACCCACACCCGAGGCCCTGGACACTTTGATGCACTGTGATCGACGGTGGTGGTCGGCGCCAGTGGTGTCGCTGCTATTGAGCGCACTGGCTGTCCTTCCATCTGCTGCGAGCACCGCGGATGAAGCGGTCCGCAGCGCGCTGGCCAGCGGCCAGACCGCGCGCGTCATCATGCAGTTCGCGTCGATCGCCCAGCGCGATGCCGCGTTCGATCGCCTGCTCGATCGCGGCGCGGCCGTGCGCATCGCCGACACGGAAGCTGGCCCCGCGCTGGTAGTGTTCGGCACCGCGGCGGTGTTCAGCAGCGAGGTCCCCAGCGCCTCACGCATCTCGCTCGACGCCGGCGTCTCGGTGTCGGCGGTGAAGCAGCCCGCGCGCGGCAACTGGCGTCCGCGTCCACGTCCTGCCTCGTCTGTCAGGCGCGATCCCTCACGCGACGGCATCGCCGTGGCGATCATCGATTCTGGCCTGCAGCCGCATGCCGACCTGCCACTCAGCCGCATTCGTCTGTTCAAGGACTTCGTCACGGGCGGCCGCGTGCCGGTGGACGGCTGCGGCCATGGCACGCACGTCGCCGGCATCGTGGCCGGCAACGGCCGCAGTTCGAGCGGCGCCTACGCGGGCATTGCGCCGCACGTCGACATCGTGGCGTTGCGTGTGCTCGGCGACGACTGCTCGGGCAACACCAGCGACGTCATCGATGCGCTCGAGTGGATCGGCCGCAACCACGCGACCTACCGCATCAAGGTGGTCAACCTCTCGCTCGGCCACGCCGTGCTCGAATCGATCTTCACCGACCCGCTGGTGCAGGCGGTGGAGCGGTTGTCGCGCAAGGGTGTAGTGGTCGTGACCGCCGCCGGCAACAAGGGCATCAATGCCGCGACGAATCTTCCCGGCTACGGCGGCGTCGGCGTTCCGTGCAACGCGCCTTCGTCGATCTGCGTCGGCTCGGTCGACACGTTCGGCTCCGTCGCGTTGGACGACGATCGCGTCGCCGACTCGAGCGCGCGCGGGCCGACGCGGTTCGATCTGCTGGCCAAGCCGGATCTCGTTGCGCCTGGCGTCGGCATCGTGTCGCTGGCGGCCCCCGGCAGCCGGCTCTTCACCGAGTTCGAGCATCTCCGCGTCGGCGGCGCGGGCGGCGCGCCCGACTATTTCATGCTGTCGGGCACGAGCATGGCCGCGCCCTCGGTGGCGGCGGCCGCGGCGCTGCTGCTGCAGGTGAACGAGGCGCTGCCGGTCAATACCCTGAAGCTGGCCCTGCAGTTCACGGCCCGTCTCGTGCCGATCACCGACGTGCTCACGCAAGGCGCCGGTGTACTGAACATCGCCGGCGCGCTCACACTGGCGGACGCGATCAATCCCAACGTGCGCCGCGGCCAGAACTGGATTCGTCACCGCATCACCGCGGCGAACGTCGATGCCAGCGGGCAGGCCATCCGCTGGAGCCAGCGCATCATCTACGGCGACCGCTTCATGCGGCCGCGCTACGCGCAGATTCACCTGTTCCGCTGGGACGACGACATTGTCTGGGCCTACGACGCCATTGCCGACAACATCGTCTGGGGCAACGCCGGCAACATCGTGTGGGGGAACGACGACAACATCGTGTGGGGCAACGAGGAGCGCATCGTCTGGGGCAGCGACGACAACATCGTCTGGGGCAACCTCGAGGACAGGCGCATCGCCTGGGGCACCGACGAGCACGAGAAGATCGTCTGGGGCATCGACGACAACACCGTGCGGGGCAGCGCCGGCAACATCGTGTGGGGCAACACCAACGACGACAACATTGTCTGGGGCAACGGCATCGTCCGCTCTGTGTGGGCGTCCAACGTGGTGTCGGGCTTCTGGGACGGTAACATCGTGTGGGGCAACGTCACCCGCGAGAACATGGACAACATTGTCTGGGGCAACTCCAGGAGTTGTGAGTGGGGAGTGCTGAGTTGTGAGTGAAAGGCAGGCCACTCACAACTTTTCATGAACGTTTCTGACTTCGACTTTCCCCTGCCCGATGAGCTGATCGCGCAGGATCCCTCCGCCGAGCGTGGCGGCAGCCGTCTGCTGGCGCTCGATCGCGCCACCGGCGCCGTCGAGCATCACCAATTTTCAGAACTACCGAACCTGCTCCGTGCCGGCGACCTGCTGGTGGTCAACGACACGCGGGTATTTCCGGCGCGGCTGGTCGGCGTGCGCCTCCCCGGCGGCGGCGCCGCCGAATGTTTTCTGATCCGCCCGACCGATCAACCGGACACGTGGATTGCGCTGGTGCATCCGGGACAGCGGCTCCGCGAAGGGTCGCGGATGGTGTTCGAAGCCGGCGCGAGGCGCCTCAACGCTGAAGTTCTGGGGCGGCACTTTCACGGGCGTCGCACCGTGCGGTTGTGGACAGACGATGGTTCACCGGTGAGGGAAACCATTGATGCGATCGGCCACATCCCGCTGCCGCCGTACATCAAGCGCGACGACCGCGAGACGGATCGCGATCGCTACCAGACCGTGTACGCGCGCGAACGCGGCTCGATCGCCGCGCCTACCGCAGGCTTGCATTTCACGCCGGCCCTCCTCGACGCGCTCACTGCTCGCGGCGTCGAACGCGCCACCGTGACCCTGCACGTGGGCTACGGCACGTTCCAGCCAGTGCGTGTCGATCGCGTGGAGGAGCATCAGGTCGAAGCGGAGCACTACGAGGCGTCGCCCGCCGCCGCCGCCGCAATCACGGGGGCGAGACGCGACGGACGCCGCGTGATCGCGGTCGGCACCACCACGACGCGCACGCTGGAGTCGCTCGCGATCGACGGCGACGGCATCGTGATGCCCGGCAGCGGCGATACGTCGCTCTTCATCTATCCGGGATATCAGTTCAAGACGGTGTCGGGACTGGTGACGAACTTTCATCTGCCGAAGTCGTCGCTGTTGATGTTGGTGTCGGCCTTCGGCGGGAGAGAGAATGTGCTCGGCGCCTATCGCGACGCGGTCGCCCACGGCTATCGGTTCTATAGTTATGGCGACGCGATGGTCATCCTATGAAGCTGCCCTACGAGGAATTCGATCTGTCCGGCATCAGGACCTATCCACTGCGATCGCGGCAGAGCAAGGTGTCGCTTCAGCAGTTTGCGACTCCTTACAAGAAAGGGTCTGGCGTCGAGGGACTGTTGAAGTCGTTGCCCGGGTTGCTCGCGGCGCAGGACTTCAAGGACGTCGTGGCGGCGCTGGTGGCGGCGAAGACAGACGGCAGGGCCATCGTGTGGGGCCTTGGCGCGCACGTGCTCAAGACCGGGTTGTCGCCGGTGCTGGTGGACTTGATGGAGCGCGGCTTCGTGTCGGCGATTGCCACCAACGGCGCCGGCATCATTCACGACTTCGAGATCGCGCTGTCGGGCGGCACCTCTGAAGACGTGGACGCCACCCTCGGGCCGGGCACGTTCGGCATGGCGGAAGAAACCGGGACCCAACTCAATCGCGCGATCACTGAAGGCGTGGCGCAGGGCCTTGGCCTCGGACAGTCGGTCGGGAAGTACCTGGACGCGATGAAGCCGCCATTCGCGCAGATCAGCGTGACGGCCGCCGCATGGCGCCTGCAGATCCCGCTGACGACGCACGTGGCGATTGGCACCGACATCATTCACATGCACCCACACGCGAGCGGCGCGGCGATCGGCGAGGCGAGCCTTCGCGATTTCAAGTACTTCGTGTCGACGGTGTCGAGGCTGGAGCGCGGCGTCTACCTGAACTGCGGTTCGGCCGTGGTGCTGCCCGAGGTGTTCCTGAAGGCGGTGGCGATCGCGCGCAACGAGGGGCGATCGCTCGACGGATTGACGACCGTCAATCTTGATTTCCTGCGCCATTATCGGCCGCTGACGAACGTCGTGTCGAGACCCACCGCGGGATCGGGCAAGGGATATTCGCTCACCGGCCACCACGAGTTGTTGATCCCGCTGCTCGCGGCGGCGCTGGTCGAAGGCGTTTGAGGCTACCCCGATGAGAGCGTGGAGATCGCGAAAACCCGATCTCTTGCTATGATTGAAGGTTCTTGCCCTCCTTCGCGCTGTGCGCTCCGGCGGGCTTGCGCCGGAGTAGCTCAGCTGGTTAGAGCATGCGTCTCATAAGCGCAGGGTCGGCGGTTCGAGTCCGCCCTCCGGCACCAGGTTCAGTCGGCAGTCTACAGTCGACAGTTAAGAGTTCAGTCAACAGTTAACAGTTGGCAGTTATTGACCGAGTCCGCCGGTTCGCAGCGCAGCACCAGCTGTGGGCGGCCGACACGCGCGTGATCGCTGCCGTGTCCGGCGGATCGGATTCCGTTGCGACGCTGTTCCTGTTGCAGGAGCTCGCCTCGCGCGGCGAGCTGGTGCTCGCCGGCCTTGCGCACCTGAATCACCACGTACGCGGCGCGGCCGCGGATACCGACGCGGCGTTCTGCCGCGAGCTGGCCTCGCGTCTCGAGATCCCGGCGTTCGTCGGCGACGCCGACGTGCCTGTGGCCGCCGCGCGCGACGGCATGTCGATCGAACTTGCCGGCCGGCAGGCACGGCAACAGTTCTTCGCCGAGGCGCTCACCTCCGCCCACGCGGCGCGCGTGGCAGTGGCGCATACGCGCGACGACCAGGCCGAGACGGTGCTCTTGCGCCTGACGCGAGGAGCCGGCGCGTCGGGTCTGGCCGGCATGGCCCCGCGGCGCGGGCACCATATCCGCCCTGTGCTCCAGGCGACGCGAGCGGAGCTGCAACAGTACCTCGTCGATCGCGGCGAGCACTGGCGCGAGGACGAGACCAACCTCGATCGATCGATTCCGCGCAACCTGGTGCGCCATGACGTGCTGCCCAGGCTGCGGCAGATTAATCCGCAGGCCGACGCGGCGCTGGCCCGTGCCGCCGAGGTCCTCCGCGTGGACGCCGAGCTTCTCGAGACCTTTGCCAACGCGGCGTTCATCCAGATCGTCACTATCGATACCGAGCACGACAGGGTGGTGGTGGCCGCCGGTGAGCTGAAGAAGCTGCCTGTGGCCCTGGCCACGCGCGTCGCGCGCTACGCCCTCGAAACCGCCAACCCGTCGCGTGCGTATGGCCTGGAAGAGGCTCATCAATTGCTTGCCGTGGCAGCCGGTGGCACCGCCACCGAATTATCTGGACTGCGCATGGAACGTTTTGGCTCCAACGCTGTCTTAGTAAGTAAGGGTTCTCCTCCAGCCGCCACGACGTTCGAAATGCGGCTCGCGATTCCGGGTACGGTCGAGGCGCCGTATGGAATGTGGGCCATCAGCGCCGAAGGACCGATTCCACCCCTTCAGATTGTCGACCACGGCGCCGACAAGGTAGTAGTGGACGCCGGTGCGCTAGGTGCGCACTTGATCGTTCGCGAGCGTCGTCCTGGGGACCGGCTACAGCCGCTCGGGGCACCTGGGCGCAGAAAAGTGCAGGATGTTTTGGTGGATCGCAAAGTCCCGAAGGACGACCGCGATCGTGTGCCGATCGTCACTAGCGACAGCGGTGAAATTGTGTGGGTCGCGGGGCAGGTTTTGGCCGAGCCCTTTCGGGTCACGGGCCTCACAAAGAGCGTGGTAGTCTTGACCCTGAGGCGCATTTAGCGCCTGGAGGCATCGTTGAGCACGACAGTAAAGAGCGTCGTTTTCTGGGTGGCGATGATCGTCCTGGTCGCCCTTGTCTGGAACTTCTCCTCGAAGCTCCAGCGCAACGAGCTGCCCGTGAGCTTCAGCGAGTTCATGGTGTGGGTGGATTCGGGCCAGGTCGCCCGCGTCACCATCACCGGCAACGAGCTGACCGGCATGACCCAGGCCAAGGAGAACTTCCGGACCTACGTCCCGGCGCAGTACGAAGGCCTCGTCAATCGCCTGATTGAAAAGAAGGTCATCGTCGCCGCGAAGGAGCCGACCGCATCGCCGTGGGCCGCGCTGCTCCTGTCGTGGGCGCCGATCCTGCTGCTGATCGGCTTCTGGATCTTCTTCATGCGGCAGGTGCAGAGCGGGGGCAACAAGGCGTTGTCGTTCGGCAAGAGCAAGGCCAAGCTCTCCTCGTCCGCGCAGAAGAAGGTCACCTTCCGCGACGTCGCCGGCGCTGAAGAAGCGAAGAGCGAGTTGCAGGAGATCATCGAGTTCCTCAAGGAACCGCAGAAGTTCCAGAAGCTCGGCGGCCGCATTCCGAAGGGCGTCCTGCTGATGGGCCCGCCGGGAACCGGCAAGACCCTGCTGGCGCGCGCGGTGGCCGGTGAGGCCAACGTGCCGTTCTTCTCGATCAGCGGTTCCGACTTCGTCGAGATGTTCGTCGGCGTCGGCGCCTCGCGCGTCCGCGACCTGTTCGAGCAGGGCAAGAAGAACGCGCCCTGCATCATCTTCATCGACGAGATCGACGCGGTCGGCCGCCATCGCGGCGCCGGCCTCGGCGGCGGCCACGACGAGCGCGAGCAGACGCTGAACCAGCTGCTCGTCGAGATGGACGGCTTCGAATCGAACGAAGGCGTCATCCTGATGGCCGCCACCAACCGTCCCGACGTGCTCGATCCGGCGCTGCTGCGCCCGGGCCGTTTCGATCGCCGTGTCATCGTCAACCGTCCCGACGTGCGCGGTCGCGAGGGTATCCTCGCCGTGCACACCCGCAAGATCCCGATGGCCGACGATGTCGACATCAAGATCCTGGCGCGCGGCACGGTCGGCTTCACCGGCGCGGACCTCGCCAACCTCGTGAACGAGGCGGCGTTGAACGCGGCGCGCCAGAACAAGAAGCTCGTCGCGATGTACGACTTCGAGTACGCCAAGGACAAGGTCATGATGGGCGCCGAGCGGCGCTCGATGATCGTCACCGAGGAAGAAAAGAAGATTACCGCGATCCATGAAGCCGGCCACGCGCTGCTCGGCATCCTGCTGCCGCACGCCGATCCGCTGCACAAGGTCACCATCATCCCGCGCGGCATGGCGCTGGGCGTGACCATGTCGCTGCCGGCGGACGAGAAGCACAACTACTCGAAGAACTACCTGGTGGACCAGATCGGGTTGCTGCTCGGTGGCCGCATCGCCGAGGAACTGGTGACCGGCAATATCACCACCGGCGCCGGCAACGACCTCGAGCGCGCCACCGACATGGCCCGCCGCATGGTCTGCGAGTGGGGCATGAGCGA
>JALDXK010000247.1:0-8214 GCA_032155105.1 Acidobacteriota bacterium | reverse complement strand
CCGCGCAGGTGATAGATGTGCTTGCGCAGCGCGAGGTTGATACGCGGCTGGTTCTCGAAGCGGATGATCGGCAGGTACTTGTAGAACACCGCGGTGGCGCCGTCGCGATCGCCGGCCATGAACTTGGTGAAGACCTCAACCAGGATCTCCGGAAAGGCGAACCCGGTCATGGTGCCGATGGCGCCGTGCCGCAGCTCCTCGAGGAACATCAGGCCGCCGAGGCCGCCGAAGATCCTCACCTCGCGCGAGATGGCGCGGATCTGGGTGATCTTCATCGGCGCCGGATCGTCCTCGAGCTTGAGGAAGGCCAGCCGCGGCGACGCCGCGGCGAGCTTCGCGATCAGCTCCACGCCCATCGTGATGCCGCCGACCGCCGGCGGAAAATCCTGCACGACCACGGGAATGTCGATCGCCTCGGCCACCGCAAGATAGTGGCGCTCGAGCGCCGCGTCGTTGTTGCGCGCCAGCTTGGGCGGTGCCACCATCACCGCCTTCGCGCCCAACTGCTGCGCGCGCCGGCTGTAGGCGATGCAGCCGTCGGTGCCGGCGTGCGTGGTCCCGACGCAGATCGGAAAGTTCGCTCCGGCCTCGTCGATCACGATCGACGTGACGCGGTCGCGCTCGCCTTCCGTGAGCTTGTCGGCTTCACCCAGCACGCCGAGGATGGTCATGCCGTTGACGCGCGTGCCGCGCGTGAACGCGGTCAGCTTGCGCAGGCTCGCCTCATCGAGCGAGCCGTCAGGCTTGAATGGCGTTGGGGTGATGTTGTAGATGCCGGTCAGGTATTCAAACATGTGCGTCACCGGGACTGGGCGTCGGGGAACTTGTTGACGCGATTGACGACCGGCTTCTGCGCGCGCAGCGCCGTGTAGATCGCCGCCAGGTCCTCCCGCGTCATGCCAGCATACGCCGTCCACGGCATCGGGGTGTTCTGGCGCCGCTCGACGTCGCTCAGCACCGGCGGCTCGGTGCCGGCAAACGACTTGAACTTGTCCACGAACTGCTGCTCCGTCCACGTGCCGATGCCGGTGTCGGCGTCGGGCGTGATGTTCGCCGTGCGCACGCGGTAGCCGGTCTCGATGATCTCCATGCCGCCGGCGAAGTCCAGCCCCGGCAGCGGCGTGCCCTGCTCGTCGATCGGTGTGTGGCAATCGCCGCACAATGCGGCACGCAGCATGTAGCGCCCGTAGGCGAGCTTATCCGACACCGGCGGGCGCGGCTGCGAGTTCGCCGGGGCCGGAATGGTCCGCACGATCAGGTTGAGCGGAAAATTCAAGTCACGCTCCGGAATGTTGCCGTTTTCGATCGCCTTCAACGACCGGATGTAGGCGAGCACCGAGTGCACGTCCTCGGTGTCCATGACCCCGAAATGCGGATACGGCATCAACGGGAAAAGCGGGGAGCCGTCCCGTGAGACGCCAGCCGTCACCGCGCGCACCAGTTCGCCGTCCGACCACGACCCGATCCCCGCCGGCGTGATGTTCTTCGCATACAAGGTGCCGGCCTCCCCGAGCGGGAAGGCATCGCCGCCGGCGCCGAGCCGTTCGGGCTTGGCGGGTCCGGAAAATCTCGTCCAGTCGCGCTCCGTATGACAGGTCGTGCATCCGACGACATGATCGCTGAGGTACTTGCCTCGCGCCAGCCGCTCGGGTGTCGGCTCGATGCGGTACTCGGTGACCGGCACGTCGGGATATGCGTAAAACAGATAGCCAAGGCCGCCTGCCACCGCGACGAGCAACAGCGCGACCAACCCGGCAACAATTTTCAACAGTGTCTTCATCGTTTATTGCTGTCCCGCCGATGTCGCAGGGCGCCGCTTGGCGCGCTCGACGATCGCCGCGGCATCCGCGGCGAGCTTCTTCGCGTCGTAGACAATCCCATCCTTGATCGTGTACTTGACGCCGCCGACCCGCTCGACGCGGCCGTTGGTATCGTTCAACTTCACGGCGCCGGTGGCGTAGAGGACCTTGAAGTTCTCGAGTGGATTCTGATCGACAATCACCATGTCGGCGAGTAGCCCGGGCCGGATGATGCCGAAATCGATCTTGGTGCCCTTTGGCTCATGCAACGTTTCGGCGCCGCTCAGCGTCGCCGAGCGAATCACCTCGAGCGGATGAAAGCCCGCTTCCTGCAGCATCTCGAGCTCGTTGATGTAGCCGAAGCCGTAGGTCTGGTAGATGAAGCCGGAGTCCGAACCGGTGGTGACGCGGCCGCCGGCGTTCTTGAAGTCGTTGAGGAACGACATCCACACCTGGTAGAACCGCTTCCACTGAATTTCGTCCTCGGTGGTCCAGTAGAACCAGTAGGCGCCGTGCGCGTTGCGATTCGGCTGATAGAACTCCCACAGCGACGGCAGCGTGTACTTGTCGTGCCAGTCGGCGTTGCGCATCCGCATCACGTCGCGCCCCGCCGAATAAATCGTCATCGTCGGATCGATCGTGAACTTCGCATCCACCCATTCCTTGATCAGCGCGTTCCACGGATCGCTGCCGCGCGGATGGATCTTGTCGTAGAGCCGCGCCACCTGGCCGAAGCGGTGCTGTTCGTCGTTGTAATTCTGGTTCACCGGGTAGGGCTGCACCGAGTAGTCCTTCAACAGTGATTCGAACAGCCCGTAATAGTGCGTCAGCGTACCGAGGCCGAGGCGCGACGCCTGGCGCGCGTTCATGCGCACCACGCCCATCTGATCGAGGTGCGCGGTGGAGCCGAGATTGTGCTTCTTGGCCTCATCGAGCAGCGCCGCCATGATCTCCGGGTCGTGCGCGCCGAGCTTGAGACCGTCAACGCCCTTCTTCGCCGCGAAGCGGACCCATTCGCGCGCGGAGTCCGGGCTTTGCGCCTTCGCCCGGTCCCAGCCTTCGCCGCTGAACGGCCGGTGATACGAGAAAATGCGCGGGGCGACGATCTGGTTCTTCGCCGACAACTCGCGCTGGTTGAGGTCCCAGTCCATCGATCCGCACGGCACGCCGCGCACGGTGGTCACGCCGTGCGCGAGCCACAGCTTGTAGACATATTCGGGATCGCGCGCCTGCCCGCCACCACAGTGCACGTGGGCATCGACGAAGCCCGGCATCAGGTAGAGGCCGGTGCCGTCGATTTCCCTGGTGCCCTTCGCCGGCCGGCCACGCTCGTTCATCGGCACGCCGGGAAAGCCGACGCTCGTCACCTCGGTGATGCGGTTGTTCTGCACCACGAGGTCGATCGGCCCGCGCGGCTGGGCGCCGGTGCCGTCGATCACGGTGATGCCGCGGATCACCATGCGATCGAACGGACCTTCACCCTCGCCGGCTTGCCGGTTCGGCGTCTGCGGCATCTGCTGGGCCGACAACGTCACGGCCGCCGCCAGGCACACTGCGAAACACAAGGAGAATCTGCGCGTCATCATCGCCTCCGCAAAGGGAAAGTATACGTGATGGCGCGCGCCGAGTGTGGCCACGGCCGGCGTTCGATCCAGATCGCCTACATCAGAACCAGAATTTCGCCGCGAGTTGCACCACACGCGGATCGAGCGCCGTCGTCATCGTCCCGAAGCTGGCCGGCCCGAGCTGTGCCGCCGGGGCGCCGAAGTTTGCGGTGTTCAGCAGATTGAACACCTCCAACCGAAGCTCGATGGCCCGCTCCCCGCCGCCGAGGCCGACGCGGCGCATCACCGCGACGTCGACGTCCTGGTAGGTTGGCCCCCGCACTGGATTGCGCGACGCGGATCCGATGGTGAACTGATTGGCGGCCGTGAACGCTGCCGTGTTGAACCAGCGAGCCGGCGTCCGCTCGTCAGCGGGAAGTGTCGGATCGCCGACGAGGTTCGGGCGCTGGGTCGTGAAGCCGGCATAGCCGAGTGAGTTGGCCTGCGTCACCGCGACCGGCATCCCGGACTGCATGGTCATGAAGGTTGCGACGCTCCAATCGTTCACGAGTGCGCCGATCACGCCAGTGGGGTGCTTGGCACGGCCCTGGCCCACCGGAAGATCCCACACGACCGACGCGGCGAAGTAGTGCGGAATGTCTCCGGTCGAGTAGTCGCGGTCGCGCTCCAGATTGTGACTATCTGCGACGGCGGCATTGGTCAGCGGTCCCGTCAGAATGGACGCGTCGAACACCGACGAGGCGATGTCGGTGAGCCTGGAACGAGTGTAGGCGGCCGAGTAAGTCAGGCCTCCCGACATTCGCTGACGAATGCTGAACGCGAGCCCCTGGTAGTTCGTCGTGCCGACATTGTTCCGATAAAAACTGACCGCGGTGTAATCCGGATAGGGTTTCATGAGCTGCGCCCTCGTGATCGTCGGGTCGCCGATCGAGGACGAGCGGGGAATGATCCCGAAATACGGATTGGGAACCCTCTCGAGGAGCGTCGGACCGAGTCGTAGTTGTTCCTCCGTCAACTGATTGATGTTGCTGTCCGGGATTCCGATGTTCGTAATCTTCGATCCGAGATATGAGACTTCGACAACGGTGTTGGTCGTGAGCTCCCGCTGCACCGACACGTTCCACTGTTCCGCGTAACCAGACCCCAGCGCTCCATCAACCGTGAACACGCCCTGTCCGAGACCCACGGTTGGCGTCGAGCCAACAGGCGTGACAGTCGGTCCGTTTTTCAATACGAATGCCGGCGCGATGTTGTCGAGCGTGCGCTGCGACAGCGTCTGCAGAAACGGAAAGTTCGGCGTCGTGAACGGCGTCGTAATCCCCGCCATTTCGATCCAGACCTTTCCGTATCCCGAGCTGACGATGGTCTGGTCCGTCAGGCGATAGACAGCTCCAATGCGCGGGCCGAAGTTGTCCTTCTTGAGCGGTCGTACCGGCTCCGTACCTGGATATTCGAGCTGCAACGTCTGTAAGTTGAACACCGCGGTCTGACCGTTGATCTCGGTAGACGGGAAATTGAGTGTGTATCGCAACCCCGCGTTGATCGTGAAGCGATCGGACACCTTCCAGTCGTCCTGGATGAAGTACTCCTGAAAAGTGCGCGCGTTCCTGGATGTCCGTTTGCTGGAGGTCGATAGCAAAGCTCTGCACCTGTCCGAGCAGGAAGCTGGCAAACGCGTTGCCGGTGCCAGCGACTCCGGGGAGATCGCTGCCGATGGTGCTGAAGGCGAACGTTCCCGTCGGCGAAGGGGGTTGGACCACGTTGAGGCGCTCCCATCGCCAGTCGAGCCCCATCTTCAGGGTGTGGCTGCCTTTCAGCCACGTCAACGAATCGGCGAGCTGGGTGACGCTGGTGCTGAAGTCTGACGCCGTGTTGTTCGGGGATCCGAGCTGCTGGTAGCCGCTCGGTGCAAAGGTCGGCATCGTGTTGGGAAATTGCGCACTGGACGGAATGCCGGGAATGTTGAGCGCCGCTCCCGCAGGCGAAGGCAACGACACCGCACTCCGCTGGACCGCTCGCCGTGTATCTCCCACGCGCAACTCGTTCAGCAGGTTGGGGGAGAAGGTGCGTTGATAGTTCGACGCGAACGCCCACGACTCCGTATCCTGCGGACCGACAGCCACGCTGCCGGCCAGGATGGCCCCACTCCCGTCCGGAAACGCGGTGACCGGTTCGGCGTGACCGCGAAAGTGCGTCAACCGTCCGAACACCTGGTCCCGGCCGGTCGCAAACTTATGATCGAGACGCACATCGCCCTGATCCTGATCATCAACTTCGTTGGCCGTCCGGCTGTAGTTGTTCGCGGTGGCGCCGTTGGTCGGGAGCGGGAAGCGCTCGACGAGCGACAGCGCGACCGGATCCATGGCGCTCGTCGGAATCGTGTTGTTCGGAAACTGCTGACGCGTACTGCCAACCGTCGTCGCCGGATTGTAGATGTTCTGGCGGAAGACACCTGAACGTTCGGCGAGCGTGGGCACGTTTGAGGTCACCGTGCGGCCGATGCTCTGTCGCTGACCTTGATAGTCGACGAAGAAGAACGTCCGATTCTTCGAAATCGGTCCGCCGAACATGCCGCCGTGCTGATTCCGCCGATAGTCCGGCTTCACCGGGTTGCTCTTCTGGAAATAGTTCCTGGCGTTCAGATTCTCGTGGCGAAAAAATTCGAACACATTGCCGCCAAAGGCGTTGGTGCCGGATTTCGTCGTGAGATTGACCACGCCGCCATTGAATCGCCCGAACTCGGCGGGCGGGCTGTTGCTCTCGATCTTGAACTCCTGGATGGCGTCGATAATCGGGTAGTACGCGAGCTGCCCAGGCTCGGGCTGCAGCACGGAGATGCCGTCGAAGAGATACTCGTTCGTGCGCGGTCTCCCGCCGTTGATGCGGGGCAGGACGGAATTTGGCGGCAGCGCGACGCCCGGAGCAATGGCCGCGAGCATGATGAACAGGCGGCCGTTCAGCGGCAGCTGCACGACCTGCTCATTCTCGACGACGGTCCCGAGGCTCGCGGTTTCTGCTCGCACGATCGGCGAGTCTTGGGCCACGACCGTCACCTGTTCTTGAATGCCTCCCATGCTGAGATCGAAATCGATCCGCGTTTTCTCACCAGTCGAGAGGCGAATGCCTTCGCGGCGGATGGGCCTGAAACCCGCGAGCTCGACATCGAGCCGGTACTCGCCGGGCGCCAGGCTCGTGGCGGTGTAAACACCAGCGCTCGAGGAAACCACTACTCGCTGCAGATTTGTCCGGGTCTCCGTCACGGTGATCGTCGCGCCGCGAACGGCAGCTCCGCCGGAGTCTTGCACGACGCCGGTGATCTCGCCGGCGGCTGTCTGAGCTGAGGTCGGCGACGCGCCGACGGCGCAGGTGACCGCGACCACCACGCAAATCGAGAGCGATCGCCCTCGTGTCACTGGCTTCGTTCCCGCCACAGGTGAAAGTCTATATCGGACTAAGACGCTACTAAAATAGACTTAATTCGTCTTAAACCGTTACTGAACCCGTCGGGATGTGATGCCTGTCGGGAAGTGACGCTTGTCGGGAAGTGATCCTTGTCGGGACGCAATGCTTGTCGAGAAGAACCTCCGACAAGAAGCATTTCCCGACAAGAAGTGCCCCCCGGCGCGTCTCTACTCCATGCGTAACGCCGTGATCGGATCGATCCGCATCGCGCGGCGGGCAGGAACGAAATTCGCAATCGCGGCGGCGACGATCATGGCGCCAATGCCCAACCCCCACGCCACCGGATCGAACGGCGTGATGCCGTACAGCAGACCTTGCAATGCCGTGGCGGCCAGGGCGGCGAGCACCGCGCCAACCACGAGTCCTACGGCGACGATCACCAGGCCCTGGCGCATCACCATCGACAGCACGCCGGCCGGCTTCGCACCAATCGCCATGCGCACGCCGATCTCCCGCGTCCGCCGCGTTACCGAGAACGCGATCACGCCGTAGAGGCCAATCGCCGCGAGCAGCGTGCCCAGCCCGCCAAATGACGCGGCGAGGATGGCGCCGACGCGCGCCGGCATCAGGCTGAGCCCGAGGTTCTGCTCCATCGTGTTGGCCATCATGAACACCAGG
Organism: Acidobacteriota bacterium; assembly: GCA_032155105.1. Taxonomy (GTDB): domain Bacteria; phylum Acidobacteriota; class Vicinamibacteria; order Vicinamibacterales; family UBA2999; genus 12-FULL-67-14b. The sequence continues at coordinate 770 of JALDXK010000247.1, read as the reverse complement.
CTCGGCTCCATCGTCAGCAGCTCGCGCCGCATCGTGGCGAGCAGATTCACCGCGTCGCCGCTGGTGCGCGCCAGCAGGAAGTTGTAGCGGCTGGGGCGCTGCACCTCGGCGAAGTAGGCGAACGGCGACGGCGACTCGAGCACGCCGTGACGCTTGTGGTCGCGCGTGACGCCGACAATCCGGAAGGTGCGCGAGCGCGTGCCACTGATGGCGGTGAGGGTGTGACCCACCGCCGACTCGTTCGGCCAGAACTTGCGCGCCATGGTGCTGTTGACGAGCACCACGTCGGGGCTGCCGGCGATATCGCTGTCGGCAATGTCGCGGCCCTCGAGTAACGGCACGCCGAGCGTCTCCATATACTTTGGCGAGATCGAGACGTTCTCGACGATCTCGCCACGCTGCCCTTCGGCATAGGTGCGGTTGTCGATCCGCATTTCCTGCGTGCTGAAATTGAAGGTGAAGGGCAAGGTCGGAGAGACGAGGCCGGTCGAGCGCACCCCGGGCAGCGCCGCGACGCGCGCCTGCGCCTGCCGCCAGAATTCGCGGCCACGCTCGGGTGTGTAGCGCACCATGTCAGTATCGAACGCCACCGCCGCGAGCCCCTTCGGCTCAAAACCCACGTCGGCGCGCTCGGAGGCGCCGAGAGAACGCAGCAACAGTCCGGCCACGACGAGCAGCACTGCGGTGAGCGCCACCTGCGTCACGACCAACGCATCACGAAGCGCCCAGCGGCGGCCCGCCATCTTCGCGGCCGGCGATCATCGTGCCGA
>JALDXK010000246.1:0-8215 GCA_032155105.1 Acidobacteriota bacterium | reverse complement strand
GTACTTTGGCCGGACGGGCATCGAGCCCGGACCGCCAGCGGTGAGGCTCGCGAAAACAATCAGCTCGCTGCCGAACGTCGTGCTCGAAGGCCTGCAGTCCTACGACGGCCAGGCGGCACACACCACGCCGTTCGACGCGCGCGGCGCCCGCACCAACGGCAACATGGCCAAGGCGGTCGAGACGAAGGCACTGATCGAGGCCGCCGGCATCGCGTGTGCGATCGTGACCGGCGGATCGACGGGCACCTATCGATTCGATGCCGAGAATCCGGGCATGACCGAGCTGCAACCCGGGAGCTTCGTCTTCATGGATCTCGAGTACAGCACGATCGGCGGACCTGACGGCGACGAGTATCGCGACTTCAAGCACGCGTTGACCGTGGCCACCACCGTCGTCTCGACACCGCCCGGATTCGCCATCGTCGATGGCGGCTACAAGGCGTTTTCCACCGACCGTCCGTTCACACCACGGCCAGTCGACCTGCCCGGCGTCGAGTACGGATGGGCCGGCGACGAGCACGGCCGGCTCGATTTGTCGAGGGCGCCGCGACCGCTGAAGGTTGGCGACCGCCTCGAGTTCATCCCGCCGCACTGCGACCCGACGGTGAACCTCTACGACCAGATCCACGCCGTGCGCGGCGATCGCGTCGAAGCGGTGTGGCCGATTGCGGCCCGCGGCAAGAGCCAGTAGGCCGATGTCAGATCTCAGATCTCAGATTTCAGATTTAAGGAGGGAGCTCGAGGCGGCGATCGACGGCGAGGTGCGTTTCGATCGGGTGACGCGCGCGCTCTACTCCACCGACGCGAGCGTCTACCAGATTGAGCCGCTTGGCGTGGTGATCCCGCGCTCGCCCGAAGCCGTGATCCGCGCGGTGCAGATCGCCGCGCGTCACGCCGTGCCGATCACCCCGCGTGGCGGCGGCACCTCGCAGGCCGGTCAATCGATCGGCGCCGGGCTGGTGCTCGACACCTCGAAGCATCTGCACCGGATCCTCGAGATCAACCCGGACCAACGCTGGGCGCGGGTCGAACCCGGCGTGGTACTCGACGAGCTGAACGCGGCGCTGCGGCCCTACCAGCTGCGCTTTGCCCCGGATGTGTCGTCGGCCAGCCGCGCCACCATCGGCGGAATGATGGCCAACAACTCGAGCGGCGCCCGCTCGGTGTTGTATGGCAAGACCATCGATCACGTCCGAGAACAGCGGGTCGTGCTGGCCGACGGCACGCTGGCGCACTTCCGGCCGTTGACGCCGGAACAAGTGGTGCAGGCACAGGCGGGCCACGGCATCGAGGCCGAGGCGTATCGCAGCATCCCCCAGCTCGGCATCCGCCACGCCGCGGAGATCGAGCGGCGGTTTCCGAAGGTGCTGCGGCGCGTCGGCGGGTACAACCTCGATGCCTTCGTCGATCCGGCACGGCCGATCGATCTGACGCGCATCATCGTCGGCTCGGAAGGCACGCTGGGATTCATCGTCGACGCGACGATCGACCTCGTGCCGCTGCCCCCGCAGAAAGCCGTGATGACCATCGAGTTCGATCACCTGCTTGATGCGCTGGGCGCAACGCCGCTGATCTTGAAGCACGGTCCGTCCGCCATCGAAGTGATGGACGACTTCATCCTGTCGCACTCCACGCAACACCCGACGCTCGACGCGCAACGGCGCAGCATGATTCAGCGCGACGGGTCCTCGTTACTCTGCGTCGAGTTCTACGGCGACCGGGTCGATGATCTCGCGGCACGGATGGAAGGCGTTGGACACGAGTTGAGCGGCGCCGGCATGGCGTGCCGCATCCGGCACGTGCTCGACCTGTCGAAGCAGGCCAGGATCTGGAGCTTCCGCGAAGCGGCGCTGGGCCTGTCGACGGCGATGAAGTCCGACGGCAAGGCGATCTCGTTCGTCGAAGACACGGCGGTCGCGCCGGAGAAGCTGCGCGACTACATCGAGCGTTTCATGGCCATCGTCTCGCGGCATCGCACCACGGCGGGCGTCTACGCGCACGCGTCGGTGGGATGCCTGCACGTGCGGCCGGTGGTGAACCTCAAGACCGCGGCCGGCGTGGACACCTTCGAAGCGATCGCGACCGAGGTGGCCGACCTCGTGCTCGAGTTCGGCGGCGCGCTCTCGGGCGAGCACGGCGATGGCCTGGTGCGGGGGGCGTTCAACGAGAAGATGTTCGGCACCGAGCTCTACCAGGCATTCCGGGCCGTGAAGCGCACCTTCGATCCCGCCGGACTGTTCAACCCCGGCCGCATCGTCGACACGCCGCCGATCACGTCGCACCTCCGGTTCGGCGCGGGCTACCAGACACCTGAGCCGGCGACGATGTTCGATTTTTCTGCGCACCAGGGCTTTGGACGCGCCGTGGAGATGTGCAGCGGCGTCGGCCTGTGCCGCAAGACGCGCGAAGGGACGATGTGCCCGTCGTACATGGTGACGCGCGAGGAGGCGCATTCCACGCGCGGGCGGGCGAACACGCTGCGGCTGGCCATGCTCGGTCAGCTCGGCGACACGAAGCTCGCCGACCAGGGCGTGCACGATGTGCTCGACCTCTGCCTCGAGTGCCGCGCCTGCAAGAGCGAATGCCCGACCAGCGTCGACGTGGCGCGATTCAAGAGCGAGTTCCTCTCCGGCTACTGGGATCGCCACGGTGTGTCGATACAGGCGCGGGCGTTCGGCCACGCGCATGCGGCGTCGGCCCTGGGCAGCCGTTTCGCGCCGCTCTCGAACACGATCGCGAGCAGCAAGCCAGTGCGATGGCTGATGGAGCAGACGATTGGGGTCGATCGGCGGCGGACGCTCCCGACGTGGACGAGACAGACCCTACGGAAACGTGTCCATCCTGCTCAAGCCGGACACCACAGCACCCGCGAACGCGGAGCCCTGTTCTTTGTGGACACGTTTACCAACTACGAAGCGCCGGAGATCGGCGAGGCAGCGCTCGAGGTGATGAAGGCCTCAGGGATCGAGGCGGCCCTCGCGCCGAACGTGTGCTGCGGGCGGCCGCTGATTTCACAGGGACTGCTCGGCGCCGCCCGCCGGCAGGCGGCGGCCAACGTGCATGCGCTCTATGCCGCGGCCGACGCCGGGCGGCCGATCGTGTTCATCGAGCCGAGCTGCCTGTCGGCGGTGCGCGAGGACGCGCCCGATCTGCTGCGCGGCGAACTGCAGCGGCGGGCCCGCATGGTCGCGCACCACTCGGTGCTCTTCGAGGAGTTCCTCGAACGCGAATGCGCCGCGGGCCGCGCGCATTTACGGCTCACGCCCGGCCCGGCCAACATACACTTGCACCCGCACTGTCATCAACGATCGATGGGACTCGCCGCGCCGGCGAAGGCGCTGCTCGCTCGCGTGCCCGGGGCGACGGTGACGGACCTGGAAGCGGGCTGCTGCGGCATGGCGGGCTCGTTCGGCTACACGCGCGATCACTATGCCGTGTCGCGCGCGATCGGCGAGCGGAAGCTGCTGCCGGTGGCGCGCGCGATCGATGCGACGTCGGTGCTCGTGGCCGCGGGCACGTCGTGCCGCCACCAGGTGCACGATCTCGCCGGCGCAACGGCGGTGCACCCGGCGGTGTTGTTGCGCTCGCTGCTAGAGGAGAGTTGATGGACTTAGCGTGGATTTCCCTGGCGGCACTGATCATCGCGATCACGCTGAGCATGGTGACCAGCGTCAACGTCGGCGTGGTGTCGCTGGCGCTGGCGTGGATCGTCGGCGTCTACCTGGGCGGCATACCGGTGGCGAAGGTGATCGGCACCTTCCCCGTCGATCTCCTGCTCAATCTGATCGGCGTCACCCTGTTGTTCGGCATGGCGAACCTGAACGGCACGCTCGAGCGCATTGCCGCGCGCGCGGTTCGCGCCTGCCGCGGCAATGCCGGGATCATCCCGATCATGCTGTTCGTCATCGCCCTCGCCTTGTCGAGCATCGGGCCCGGCAACATCGCGACCACCGCGATCATGGCGCCGATGGCGATGGCGGTGGGCTACCGGGCGGCCGTGCCGCCGTTCCTCATGGCGCTGATGGTCGGCAACGGTGCCCAGGCCGGCGCGCTCTCTCGCTTCGCGCCGACCGGTATCATCGTCAACACCAACATGGAGAAGATCGGCCTCGGCGGGTTCGAGACCGAGACGTATCTCAACAACCTCATGGCGCACGTGGTGGTGACGTTTGCGGCCTACTTCCTGTTTGGTGGCTGGCGGCTGTTCACGCGCAAGACGCCACCGGTCGCGGAGATGGCGCAATCCGATCAAGCCGGCGCACGTCTCGAGAAGCCGATCGTCGAGGTCGAGCCGTTCGAGGCCAAGCACTGGCTGACCATCGCGGTGCTCGCCACGCTGGTGGTATCGGTGATCTGGTTCCGGACGCATGTCGGGCTGGCGGCGCTCACCGGCGCCGCGTTCCTGTCGCTCGTCAGCGCCGCCAACGAGAAGGAGGCGATCAAGAAGATGCCGTGGAGCGTGATCCTGATGGTGTGCGGCGTGACGGTGCTGATCGGCGTGCTCTCGGCGGTGCGCGGCATCGATCTGTTCACCGACATGCTGGCGCGGATCGCCACGCCCGGAACGGTGACGTTCGTGATCGCGTTCGTGACCGGCGCGGTCTCCGTCTACAGCAGCACGTCGGGCGTGGTCCTGCCGGCGTTCCTGCCAACCGTGCCCGGCCTGGCGGCACGCCTGAACGCGGATCCGATGGCGATCGCCTCGTCCATGAACGTCGGCGGGCACCTGGTCGACCTGTCGCCGCTGTCGACGATCGGGGCGCTCTGCATCGCGGCGCTGACGAACGAAGCCGACGGCAAGAAGCTGTTCAACCAGCTGCTGGCGTGGGGACTGTCGATGATGCTCGTCGGGGCGACGATCTGCTGGATCCTGTTCTGACGAGGACACGGAGGAGTACGGAGGGCACGGAGGTTACCAACCGGGTTTGCGGCCCGCGAGGAACGCCGCGACGCCTTCCTTGAAATCCGCGCTGCCGTAACACTCACGCAGGATGTCGTTGGCCGAATCCGCGTGCGGCCGGCGATGATCGCGCAGCCGCTGCAGCATCGCCTTCGTGCCGACCACGGTGCTGCGGGCCCGAGTGGACAGGTCGGCGGCGATCGTCATCACCTCGCCAGAGAGCTGGTCCTTCGGCAGCACCTGTGTCGCCAACCCCACGCGCATGGCCTCGTCGGCATCCATCAATCGACCCGTCAGCATCAGATCCTTGGTCAGCGCCGCGCCAATCACGTCAACCATGCGCGCGGTGTTGGTGATCGAGAGGCAATTACCCAGCGTGCGTGACACCGGCGCGCCGAACCTTGCTCGAGGTGAACAGACTCGCAGATCGCAGGCCATCGCGATGAAGCAACCGGCGCCGACGGCCGGCCCGTCCACCTCCGCGATGGTGATCACCGGCAGCCGCTCGACCCGATCGATGACCGCCTCGAGCCGCTGTTCGTAGACGACACCGGCGTTGCCGTCGAAGCCGGTGAACTGCGAAATGTCGGTGCCCGCGGCAAATGCGCCGCCGGCTCCGCGTATGATGAACACACGCACGTTGCGGTCGGCTTCAACCCTGTCGCACGCCTCGACGAGCGCGTCGTACATGTCCCACGTGAGCGCATTGCGCGCCTTGGGACGATTCATCGTGACGATTCCGACGGATTCCCTGATGTCCCAGTCGACGTTGCTCGATGGCATAACGGTTCTCGATGCGACCCAGGTGATGGCCGGGCCGTACTGCGCGATGTTACTGGCCGACATGGGCGCGCGCGTGATCAAAATCGAGCCGCCGGCCGGCGATTCGACGCGGACCATGTCGGGTGCCCGCGGCAACGACAGCCCGGCCTTCAATGCCGTCAACCGCGGCAAGCTTGGCATGGTTCTCGACCTGCAACAAGCCAAGGGCCGCGAGGTGTTCGCGCGCCTCGCCCGATCGGCCGACATCGTGATCGAAAACTTCCGTCCCGGCGTGATGGCGAGGATGGGACTCGACTACGCCGCGTTGAGCCAGGACAACCCGCGCCTGATCTACGCGTCGATCTCCGGTCACGGCCAGACCGGACCATGGGCCTCGAAGGGCGGCTTCGACCTGATCGCGCAGGGACTCTCGGGCCTGATGTCGGTCACCGGTAACGCCACTGGAGCGCCCGTGAAGGTCGGCGTGCCGCTCACCGACCTGGGCGCCGGGATGTTCGCGCTGATCGGCGTGCTGGCGGCGCTGCACCATCGCACGCAGACCGGGCGCGGGCAGCACATCGATACCTCGCTCGTCGATGCCGGGCTCGCACTCTCGGTGTGGGAAGTAACCGACTATTTCACGTCGAGGCAGGTGCCGGCGCCGCTCGGGTCGGCGCATCGCATGACGGCGCCGTACCAAGCCTTCTGCTGTACGGACGGCTACGTGACGATCGGCGCGGCGAATGATCGCAACTTCGCGAAGCTGGCGCGCCTGCTCGGCCGTCCTGAATGGATCACCGATGCCCGCTTCGCCGCCGATCACCTGCGCGTGCAGCATCGCGATGAACTGGCCGCATTCATCGACGCCGAGACGGCGAAGGCATCGTGCGCGTTCTGGATCGAGGCGCTCGACAAGGCCGGCGTGCCGTGCGGCCCGATCCTCGACTACGAAGATGCCCTGACCACTCCACAGGCGATCGCGCGCGAGATGACGGTGGACGTGGAGCATCCCACGCTCGGTCCGTTACGAACCCTCGGCACGCCGATCAAAATGTCGTCGACACCGCTGAATCCGAGGAAGCGTGCGCCGCTGCTCGGTGAACACACGGATGACGTGCTGATCAGTGCCGGCTACAGCGAAGACGAGATCGAGCAACTGCGCTCCGCCGGCGTGGCGCGGTAACAGCGCTGCCACGGCCGGCAGGCCCGATGACCCGCTTCGTGCATCTGTTCCCCGTGTGTGAGAATGGATGGATGCGCTCCATTCGACCGGTTCTCCTCATTCCCATTCTCATCAGCGGCCTGGTGGGCGCCGGACTGGCGGCACAAGGCATGCGCGGCGGCACGCGTATCCAACCCGGGCAGGAATGCCCGCCGGGTACCACGGAAGTGCGCCCGGGCAGCTGCATGGCACCGCAGGAGGCGCCGCCAAGCATCCTCGACTACCGGCCGCGCACGACGCTGGTGGTGGCCGAGCACAAGGTGCCGAAGTCGAAGTTCCCGTCGATCGACGTCCATGGACATCCCGGCAATGTGTCGTCGCCCGAGTCGATCAATCGCGTCGTCTCCGTGATGGACTCGCTCAACATCAAGGTGATGCTGGTGGCCGAGAACGTGTCGGGGCAGCGGCTCACGAGCACAATGGCCGCGCTCAACGCATCGCCGCACAAGGATCGCTTCCGCGTGCTGGCGGGCGTCAACTTCAACGGCGTCGGACCGGGCTGGGGACAGAAAGCCGCACAGCAGCTCGAAGCGGATCTCAAGGCTGGTGCCATCGGCGTCGGCGAGGTACCGAAGTCGTTCGGCCTGCGCACCACCAAACCGGATGGCTCACGCCTGAAGGTGGACGATCCCGAGCTGGATCCGCTGTGGGCGGCCTTTGCGCGCCTCGACGTACCGGCCTTCATTCACACCGCCGAGCCGCAGGAATTCTTCCAGCCGCTCGACCACAAGAACGAGCGGTGGCTCGAGCTGGCCCTGTTCTCGGATCGCCGCAACAACCAGCCGGGCGGGCCGACGTTCGAGCAGCTGATGACGGAACGCAACAACATGTTCCGCAGGCATCCGAAGACGCGCTTCGTGGCCGCGCATTTCGGCTGGCACGCCAACGACCTCGCGCGCGCCGCGAAGATGCTCGACGAGTTTCCGAACGTGACCATCGAAGCCGGCGCGATCCTCTACGATCTCGGCCGCCAGCCGCGCACCGCTCGCGAGTTCTTCGTGAAATACCAGGACCGGATCATGTTCGGGAAGGATTCGTTCCAGCCCGACGAGTATCCGTACTACTGGCGGGTGTTCGAAACCGCGGACGAGTACTTCGACTACTACCGCGACTACCATGCATTCTGGAAGATGTACGGGCTGTCGCTACCCGACGACGTCCTGAAGAAGGTGTATTACAGGAACGCGTTACGCGTCTTCAAAGGCCTCCCGCAAACGGGTTGGCCACAATAACCAAGGTGCGTAAGGTGCGTGGGTGCGTAAGGTGCGTGGGTGCGCTGGTGCGTACGGTGCACTGGTGGTAGGGTGCCCACGCAACGCGATGTCGTAGGG
>JALDXK010000245.1:0-8237 GCA_032155105.1 Acidobacteriota bacterium | reverse complement strand
TTGCGGTACTCCGGCTGCGACTGCAGCCACTCCCACAACTCCTTCAGGAATCGATCGGTGCGCGTGAACGCTTCGAGCACGCGATCGTAACGGCCATCGTGCGCCCAGTCGTCGGTTTCACCGAGCGCGAGATACAGCACGCGCGGCCGATGGCGCGCCAGGTGATCCATTGCGAAACGGACCGTGTAGGCATCGTGGCGAACGCTGTCCCATGGCGTTGGCGTCGCGAACTGCAACTCGCTCTCGCGGCGCACCTCGGGGTCCGGTGAATCAAACCTCTGGTAACCCGCGTTCACCGTCAGCGCACCCTCGCGGTGTTCCACGATCGCGCGAAAGACATCCCACGATGCAAACGCCGCCACCTGCTGACGCGACAGCCCCTGGGATGACTGCAGGAATTCCAGCACGGTGCGATTCGGATTGCGTGTCGGATCGTTGCTCTTGATCACATCATCGTGCGCGCGGCCGACGAGGATCTCCGAGTAGCCGGGATACGAGAACCAGTGGCGGTTGGTCAGGTGCACTCGGCTGCCCATCGCCGGGTTGCCGGCAATGGAGCCGTGCTCGCGCATCAGCGTGCCCCAGAAGAACGGCATCAGCTTCTCGCGACGGGCTTCCGGCGTGGCCGCCCAGTAGCGCTTGTAGAGCGGCTGATCCTCCAGCCGCTGACCCGACTTGAGCTCCGATTGCACGATGGCGGCGTCAAAGCCACCAAAGATCTCTTCGATGCGGGCACCATCGAGCGTGATCAAAACGACGGCTTGCGGCGTCTGGGCGAATACAGCCGCCGCAAGCCATGCCATGCCACCGCAAACGAGCAACGCACGTCGTGTCATCATCACCCACAATCCTAGAACGAACGGTGACAGCGGGATTACGGGCCCTTCGATCCACCTTCGGCGGGCAAGGTCGCTGGACGCTTCGGAAGTAGACTGTCGCCTTGGGTATAGTGGGCCTATGAGGCCGGCGACTGCGAGTGTGCTGATGGCAATCATGGCGTGTACCCCGGCGACGGTGGCGCAGCGCAAGGCCGCGCCAGTGCAGAGCTACAAGGTCGTCGCGACGTTTCCGCACGACACCGCAGCATTCACGCAAGGCCTGCTGTTCGCCGACGGCGAGCTGTATGAAAGCACCGGTCTGGTCGGTGAATCCACGCTGCGCCGTGTTGACCTCACCACGGGCCGGACGCTGCAGCGCATCGACGTGCCGGCGCAGTATTTCGCGGAAGGCCTCGCGCTCGTCGGCGACGAGTTGCTGCAGCTCACCTGGCAGCACCAACTCGGGTTCGTCTACGACCGCAAGACGTTCCAGCAGAAGCGCACCTTCAAGTACAAGACCGAAGGTTGGGGCATCGCGTACGACGGCGCGTCGCGGCTGGTGATGAGCGACGGTACCGACACGCTGCGCTTTCTCGATCCCGAGACGCTGGCCGTCAGCAAGACGCTGCGCGTGCAGGACGCGGGCCGCCCGGTCGGGGACCTCAATGAGCTGGAGTGGATCGAAGGCGAGATCTGGGCCAACGTCTGGCAGACAGATCGCATCGCGCGGATCTCGCCGAACACTGGTGACGTGAATGCCTGGATCGACCTGGCCTCGCTGTGGCCGGTTGCCCAGCGGACCTCACCAAGCGAGCAGGTCCTCAACGGGATCGCCTACGACAAGGCCACGCGCCGGATTTTCATCACCGGCAAGAAGTGGCCGCGTCTGTATCAAATCACCGTGTCTTGATCCCGTTCGCGTTGATGACGCGATAGATCGGGTAGGTCTGCCCAGGGGCGATGCCTTCCTCGATGATGTTCCACGTCACCAGCCCATCGTCGCTCTCGGGCTCGAGCAGGTAGAAGGCCAGCCGCGCGAGCGGCTGGTTCGCGGGAATGAACAGCGAGCCTGCCTTCACCGAGAGCTGCGCCTTGTCGAACGTCCCGTTGAGCCGCGCCTCCTGATGGCCCTGGAACGGCTTGGGCGCTTTCGTCATGTCACTAATCGAGAACCGCTCGACGGCGAGCTGCGCGTCGGCGGCCAGCTCGTCGATGCGGACACCGTGCCAGCGAAGGCGCTCGAGCGCGGCAGAGAGGCGATTGCTGTCGGCCGTGTTCCTGGGAATCAGCCAGCCTTTCGGCATCGGCAGCGTGCGCGTGGCCGCGAATACGCCGTAGTCCTTCATCATCACCGGCGTGGCCACCGGCGCCATCGCGAGCATCTCGCGACCTGAGCGCGGATTCGGAACCTTGGTGACGTCGCCGACCATGATCTCGACGCGTTCCGGCAGCGCGCGAATCTCGATGTCGACGCCGAGCTCCACCGGCTTGCTGTTCACCGGCGCGGTGAAGACGCGATCGGCCTGCGCGGTGAGCGTCATGATCTGTTTCGCATTGGCGGCGGCGCTGCGCCAGATCTCCTCGACGAAATCCTCGGTGACGTCGACGCGGCCCTTGAAGTCGAGATAGCTGTAGGCCTCGCTGAGGATGGCGATGCGATTGCGAAGCCCGGCGTAGTTGTTGCCGAAGCGCGGGCGATGATCAAAGGTCCGCCAGGCAACGTTGCCGGGATTGGCTGGATCGACGCGGGCGCTCTCGCGGCCGCCGCCGTCCTCCGGCGCAAAGTTGCCGTAGTAATAGGTGCGCCAATTGTGACTCTTCAGCATCGTCTGGCGGATCGGCGCCAGCATGCGTTCGCGGGTGAACTCGATCAGCCGCTGGTCGGCGTTGGGATTGAGAATCGGCGAGTAGGTCAGGTGGTTCGCGTGATACGAGCCGTTGGTCGTGTGAAGGTCGACGGTCACGTGCGGATCCCACTTGTTGAACAAGCCGACCAGCGACCGTGCCTCGACGGAATCCAGCTTCATGTAGTCGCGATTGAGATCGAGACCCTTGCTGTTTTCGCGCGTGCCGACGCCCGCCACCGGGCCGTACTGCGCGGTGCGATTCATGACGTTGACCTTCTCGTTGCCGTCGGCGTTGTAATCTGGCGCGATCAGCAACACGAGCTGCCGCGTCAGCGGCTTGAGGTCGCCGGAGACCAGCCGACGGGAGAGCATCAACACCGCTTCCTTGCCTTCGACTTCGCCGGCGTGGATGTTGGCCTGCACGAACACGATCGGCCTACCGAGCTTGCGCGCCGCGGCGGGCGTGGTCACCTTGGGATCGGAGATCACCATCAGCGGCAGGTCGCGGCCCTCTTCCGTCTTCCCGAAGCTCTCGGTGTGCACGAGCGGGCTCGTGGCCACGAGCCCGTCGATCACGCGCGTGACGTCGGCGTAGGTGCTGGTCTCTTCGTAGTTGCTGATTTCCGCGCGCGTGCGCATGTCCGCGGTCTGAGCAGACATCACACACACCGATAACGCAGCGAGGAGGAGCGCGATTCGCATCGGCATGCCTATTTAGACGCGGTGGTCGTGCTCGTTGGCTGCAGGTACCTGTTGAACCAATTGAGATACCGCTGGAGACGATCGCGTTCGTAGCTGGGAATCGTCAGGCCGTGGAACTGGCCCGGGTAGACGACCAGCTGCGTATCGATGCCGAGGCTCTTGAGCGCCTGGTACATCTGCTCGCCGCCGGCGATTGGCACGTTGAAGTCCTTTTCGCCGCCCATGAACAGCGTCGGCGTCTTGATCTTGTCGGCGTTGAAGAAGCCGTGCGACATCTTCGTCCACGCCTCCTTGTTCTTCCAGGGCGGACCGAGCTCCTGGTCGTACTGGATGATGTACTGGTCGACACCGTAGAGCGACATGTACAACGCGACGCCAGCGCCGCTGACCGCCGCCTTGAACCGCGTGTCGGTTGCGATCGCGGCATCCGTGGAAATGCCGCCGTAGCTCCAGCCGCCGATCCCAAGCCGATCGGCATCGGCAATGCCCTGGCGCACCGCTTCATCGACCGCGCCGAGCAGATCCATGACCTCGAGGTTGCCCCAGTCCGAGATGATCGCCTTCTGGAAGGCCGTGCCGCGGCCCGCGCTGCCGCGATAATTGACGGCAACGACGACGTAGCCGTTCGCGGCGAGGAATTCGCGGTCGAACGAGAACGCGTGCTGATCCTGTCCGTTCGGTCCACCGTGCACGATCAAGAGCGTCGGATACTTCGTGCCTGGCTTGAAACCGGCCGGCTTCACCAGCAGGCTGTGCACCTCGGTGCCGTCCTTACTCTTCGACGTGAAGTCTTCGGTGGTCGCCAGCTGCAGCTCCGACAGCAGCTTGTCGTTGTGCTTCGTCAGCTGGCGCAGGTTCGGGCCCTCCAGCGCATAGACCTCGTTCATGCGATTGGCCTCGGCAGCGAGCACGGCGAAGTTGCCGTCCTTGCCGGGGCTTGGCGCATTGATCACGCGGCGACCGGAGGTGCGGCGCATTGGCGCGCCATTGGGATTTTCCGCCGGCACGGTGGCGAGATGATTCGTGCGGTCGTCCTGAAGCAGGAACGAGATGTGCTGGCCATCCGCCGACCACGCGAAGTTCGAGACGGCGCGATCGAGAGACGACATGTAGATCGGCGGTTTCGTCGCCGGCCCGGCCGTTGCCGGCGGGTTCGACGGCACCACGATCAGCTTGTTCATCGAGTACTGCGCCCAGCGATCGGTGTCGCCGATGCCGATGGCCAGCCGGCTGCCGTCCGGACTCCACGCGGGCCGGCCGCTCTCCCCTTCGGGCGTCTTCGTAATCTGCCGCGGCTCCGCGCCGTCGCGCGCCTCGACGACCCAGACATCCTCATTCGAGGTGCGATCCGGATCGGCGTGGCCACGCTTGCTGACGAAGGCGATCGACTTGCCGTCGGGCGACCAGGACGGACTCTGATCGTTGACGTTGCCCTTCGTAATCACCTTCGCTTCCTTCGTCGCGATGGTGAAGATGCCGATGTGGTTGTAGAGGTGTTTCAGGTAGCCTTCGCGATCCTGCTTGAAGTGATAGCGATCGATCACGATCGGCGGCGCGGTCTTGCGCTTCCAGCCCTCGAGCTTCTCGGGCTCTTCGGCGGGATCCTGGTCCTGCGCCGTGAACGCGATGCGCGTGCTGTCGGGCGACCACTGGATGTCCGACATGCCGCCCTTGAAGTCGCTGATGCGCTGCGCTTCACCGCCGGCGCGGTTGAGCAGCCAGATCTGCCCGCCGCGGCGCCGCTCTTCCTCGGTGCCGCGCGACGACACGAACGCGAGGTACTTGTTATCTGGGCTCCAGCGCGGCGAGCTCTCGCTGTCGGGAGACGAAGTGAGCTGCAGCTGCTCGCTGCCATCCCACTTCACCATCCAGACATCGGTGTTGCGGCGGTCCTTCTCGGCGTCGATAGTCGACACCGTGTAGGCCACCCAGACGCCGTCCGGCGATCGCTGGGGATCACCAACCGAGACGATCTTCGAATGGTCGTCGAGGGTGATGGCGCGCCGGGTCTGCGCGGCAGGCGCAACGGGGGCGACCAAGGCAGCGGCCAGAGCGAGCGCCGAGAGTCTGTTGAGCATGCAGCAAACTATACACTCTGGTATCCTCTGCGGCGACTGGCTGGGCTGAGTGCCCGGCTCTTACCGTCCCGGGAGGACACATGCGCGTTTCTCGTCTATTCATGGCGGCCGGATTGGCCATGATCGTCGCCATCAGTTCGGCGGTGATCGTGTCGGCACAGGCGAAGACCGAAGAGGATTACGACAAGCTGATGAAGGCCGTGGGCGCTGCCAACGGCACCATCGCCAAGGCCACCGACGGCGCCACGATTGCGGCCGAAGCCAAGAAGCTCCAGGCCCTCTTCAAGGACGCGCAGCAGTTCTGGGCGGCGCGCAAGAACCAGGAAGCCGCCGACTACGCCGCATCGGCGATGACACATGCCGCGGAGATCGAGAAGGCGGCCACCGCGAACAACATGGAAGGCGTCGCCACGCATCGCAAGGAGCTTGGCGGCGTGTGCCAGGCGTGCCACAAGGCGAACCGCGAGAAGACGGAAACGGGATTCCAGATCAGGAAGGGATGACGATTTCGGATTTCTGATTGCGGATCAATTGCTGATTGCTGAGTACCGATTGCTGATTGCTGATTGCTGATTACTTGACGACGGCGGCTAGCGGAATCGCGATGCCGCCGTCGGTCATCAGTGTGACCTTCAGCGTATCGCCCGCCTTGATGTCGCCCGTCACGTCAGACAGTCGCACGAACATCGCGCCGGCCTTCAGCTCGACCGCTCCGTACGCCGGCACGGTGATCGTCGCCACCGGCTTGTCGACATTGATCAGTTCGACCTGTGCCGCCGGTTCGGACGTGCCCGATACGAGATAGATGTCGTACATCGATGGGTTGTTGATCGTCGCGTACACGGCGACCGGTCCATTCGCTGGCGCGGCGGCCCATGCATCGGATGCCGTCGGGTTCGACTGTGCATGAGCGATCACATTCAGCAACGCCGCAGCGATGAGAGTACGCAGGATAGTCATCAAAAACCCATGTAAAGGTGCCAGACCCCTTTACAATTTGCAGTCCTTGCCAACTATTTTGGCAGAGATTGCGGCATGTCCGCGATCACATAGACCATCGCGGCGATCGAGGCGGCCGCCTTCGACACTTCCTGCGGCTCGATGCGATCGACCGTGTCGGCGGGCGTGTGGTGAATGGTGAAGTACTTCGTCGGGTCGCCGGCGTAGGCCATCATCGGCACTTTGCCGAGCGTGGCGATGGGACCGATGTCGGCGCCGCCGCCGCCAGGCACCACGTCCTGCATGCCGAGCGGCGCCAGCAGCGTGGCAATCTCGGCGATGATCTTCCGCGACACATCCGAGCCGGTGAAGCCAAGCCGCGCCGGCGCGAACACGCCTGAATCCGACTCGAGTGCGAAGACGTGATTCGACGCCTCCTCGGCGTGCGCCTCGCGATAGGCGTTGCCGCCGCGCAGGCCGTTCTCCTCGTTGGTGAACAACACCACGCGCACCGTCCGCTTCGGACGGATCCCCAGCTTCTTCATGAGGCGCGCCGCTTCCCACGTCACGATGCACCCCACCGCATCGTCCGAAGCGCCGGTGCCCGGATCCCAGGAATCGAAATGGCAGCCGACGAGGACGATCTCGGTGGGTTTCTCGCTGCCGCGAACCTCGCCGACGACGTTGAAGGACTCCACGTCGGCGTCGAACTTCGCCTCCATCTTCAGCCGCACGCGCACGGCAACGCCGCGAGTGACGAGGCGCTGGATGCGCATGGCGTCCTCAACGGCGATCGCCGCGGCGGGAATCTTCGGCGCGTCGGCGCCGTAGTTCATGCCGCCGGTGTGCGGCGTGCGCAGGCCAACCGGCCCCACCGCGCGGACCAGCATGCCGACCGCGCCATGACGCGCCGCCATGGTGGCGCCGCCGGATCGATAGGCGACCGTCTCGCCGTAGTTCGTGTAGGGCACGTTGAAGAGTACGATCTTGCCCTTCGCCTGCGGGGCGCGCCGCGCGAGATCGTCGCCGCTCGACACCACCATCACCTCGGCCTCGATGCCGGCCGGCGGCGTAGCCACGCTGCCGCCGAGTCCGAGCAACGGGATGACGTGATGCGGCGGGTTGGTGATCTCGAGGCTCTCGTGGCCGCGCACCCAGCGCGGGATCATGACGCGCTCGGTGTGGACGTTGTCGAGACCGTCCTTCTTCATGGTCTCGACCGCCCATGCGATGGCGCGATTGAGATTGTCGGAGCCGCTCAGGCGCTGGCCGTGGGTATCGGTCAACTCCGCGAGCCGATCCCACGCAAACTGATCGGCGGTTGCCGCGGCAATCAACTTTCCGGCAGTGGCGCGATACGAATCGAGCCAGGACGCCTGGGCTGAAGGAAATGCAGCGAGAACGGTACTGAAAAGGACGACGAGCGAAAACCGGCGCATGGCGGAAGTATATCCGGCGGGCTCAGACGACGGCGATCACTTCGATCTCGATCAGGAAGTCCGGGTTGGCCAGGCGCGGCACTTCGATCAGCGTGCTCGCCGGCAGTGCGCTCGTGAAGTACTTCGATCGAATATCGCGCACCACGGCTACCTGGCTGGCGTCGCGCAGGTAATAGTTCGTCTTCACGACGTCCGCGAACGTCGCGCCTGCCGCCTTGAGCGCGATCTCGAGGTTCGTAAACACCTGGCGTGTTTGTGCGGCCAGGTCGCCAAGCACCACTAATTTGCCGGCGGCATCGAATGCCACCTGCCCGGCGATGTAGATCGTGCGTCCGCCGCGCGCGGCCACCACGTGCGAGTAGCCGGTCGGCGTCGAGAGGCCGGTGGGATTGATGCGCTCGATCGTCGCGGCGG
>JALDXK010000244.1:0-8239 GCA_032155105.1 Acidobacteriota bacterium | reverse complement strand
TCCCGGCCTTTTTTGCGCACACCATCGACGCCGGCGTTGCGGCCGACGAAGATCAGCCAGGCAGCCGCGTCACGCGGCGGCCCGTTTTTCGGCCTGGTCTTCAAAGCCCTGAGGCACGCCTCCTGGAACGCTTCCTCCGCGGCGTCCAGATCGCGGAAATAACGCAGCAGCGCGCTGACGGCCTGCGGCCGCGCGGCGGTCAGCAGCGCATCGAGAGAGCCGAATTCAGGCACGTTCGAGCTTGCGCGCTTCCAGCGGCGCGCCGGCGTCTTGTCGCGGCCCATCTTCTTTTCGACGTAGGCGCGGACCATGTCCTTGCCGAGGTTGTAGTTGATCACGTAGCTGCGGTACTGCTCGATGAACCTCACGCGCTGCTCGGCCCGGGGCCGCGTGTACATCGCGTAGGTCTCGAGCCATTTCACCGCGCCTTCGCGATCGATCTCGCCGTCGAGGTACTTGCGCGCGGCCTCGTTGCCGGCATACGACAGCCGCTCGACCAGCTCGAGCACCTCGTAATAGTCCTTCACCTTCGCCGGATCGATGCCGGCCAGCGGGAAGAGCACGTCCATCTCGAATCCCAGACGCGCCTGCGGCGTGAACGCCACCTCGATGCCGTAGTTGGCGGTGCCCTCGGCGATGAGCGACTGCGGCGAGAACAGTGGGTACACGGTGAATTCGATCCAGCCGCGATCCTTGACCAGGTGCTGCTCGAGCAGCGCGTTGTAGGCGTGATGCCCCGGGTAGCCTTCGTGGCACGCCAGGTCGATCGCGCGATCGATGTAGATCGGCAGATCGGTGTTCACCTGGATCAGGCTCTTGTAGTTCCCTTGGTACCAGTTGTAGCCTGACCACGACTTGCCGGTGACGTACTCGACGCGGAAGTTCTCTTCCAGCGGCAGCTCGATGCGGGTCATGCCCAGCGATTGCTGCTTGCAGCCGCGGATCGCCTCCTGGAACACGCGATCGACGCGCGCTTTCGGAATGACGAACCCCTGCTTGTAGGCGTCGTAGCGCGCGATCAGCGTGCCGTCGCCGGGCAATCGTGCCTCGAGCTGCTTCAGCACCGTTTCGAATTCAGACACCGGCTTCACTGGAGCCACGGCGTCGTAGAGCGCCAGCGATTCCTCGTCGAAGCTCAGCTTCTTCCCTTGCAGCATGCCGAGGCGCGCGCGCATCGACGCGAGCTGGCGCGACAGGTACTGCCGCCGCAGGGTCCAGATCTCGACATCGGCCTTGGCGGGAATCACCGTGATCTTCGCGAGATCGTTTTCCAGCGCTGCGGCCTGCATGTCGATCGTGGCCAGCGGCACCTTCGTGGCCTCCGCCTGCGTGCGCCACTCCGACGGCCCGTAGAACGCGTCCACATAGTCCGCATCGTGTTGGCCGACGGCGAGCACGAGCTTGACGTATCGCTCGGCGACCGACCGATACGGATCGGCCGCGGGAGGTTGCGCGCTCACCGTCAGTGAACCGGCGAACAATGCGGCAACGACGATAATGCGCATCGTTGAACTCTCTGCGTTGTCTGCGTCATTTGCGGCCATATCTCGATCCGATCGTGGGGATGAGGTAATCGCGGAAGGCCCGCGTGAAATCGTACGCCGGCGCAAAACCCCAATCGCGCCGCGCCGCCGAGTCGTCCACGTCTTCCGGCCACGAGTCCACGATACCCTGCCGCTTGACGTCGTTCTGCCAGGTAATCTCCGCTTTCGGGAAGGCCCGCAGCACTTCGTTACGGATCTCCTCGGCCGACGGGTTGAAGGCAGACAGATTGTAGGCCGTCCGTGTCAGCGATGGCCTGGGCGCGCGCGCCAGCGCCAGCAGCGCAGTCACGCCGTCGGGCATGGCCATGAACGGAATGCGGGTGTCGGGCCGCACGAAGCACGGGTACGGCTCGTTCTGGGCCGCCGCGTGAATCATTTCCGGGGCGTAATCGGAGGTGCCGCCCGAGGGCACGGTCAGCGCGGAAATCAATCCAGGAAAGCGTACCGACCGGAAATCGACGCGCCCCGATTGCGTGTCGGCCGCGAGCTGCTTATAGAACCGCGCGTAATAGCGGCCCAGCTGCTCGCAGTACAGCTTGTTCGCCCCATACATCGTGGAGGGCGTGTTGAACTCGTCTTCCTTGACCTTGCCGGCGCGCCGCTTGGTGTCGAGATCGGGCAGCCCGTACGCGGCGATCGACGACGGATAGAGGAACGTCACCGGCCGGCCGTGCGATTCCGCCTCGTGTTGCGAGAACTCGAGCAGGTTGAGCGTGCCTTCGACGTTCACCTGGTGCGCCGTGACGGGCGTGAATTCCGATCGCGTCGACAGCAGCGCGGCCAGGTGATACACGGTGTCGACCTCGAACTCCGACAGCATGCGCTCGAGCAGCGCCTTATCCATGATCGAGCCGGTGAACTCGCGCTGCACCATCTTCGCCAGCGACGGCTCGAGCGGGTTCACGTCCAGGGTAATCACCGGCTGCCGGCCTTCGGTCGAAAGGTGGGCAATCAGGCCGTGGCCGATTTCACCGCCGGCGCCCGTAATCAGTACGACTGGCTTTCGAATCACTGCGTCTCTCCCGTGGCGGCCGGCAGGTAGACCCTGAAGGTGGCGCCCTTGCCGCGTTCGCTCTGCACGGTGATGGCGCCGCCGGTTTGCCGGACGATGCCGTAGACCGAGGAGAGGCCGAGGCCGGTGCCGCGGCCGGTTTCCTTGGTGGTGAAGAACGGTTCGAAGATGCGCGCCTGCGTGGCCTGGTCCATGCCGATGCCGGTGTCGATCACGGCGAGCATCACGAACGGACCCGGCGCAATGGCCGCTTGTGTGATCTCTGGCGCGTGCGCGTCGAGCCGCACGTTGGCGGTCTGGACGGTGATCATCCCGCCCGTGGGCATCGCATCGCGCGCGTTGACGATCAGATTCAATAGCAGTTGCTCGACCTGCGCCGGATCAGCCAGCACCTGCGACACCGTCGACGCCAGGTCGAGGTGCAACTGCACCTCGGTGCCGATGATGCGCCGCGTCATCCGCGCCACGGCGCCGACGATCTCGTTGAGGTCGAGCAGCACCGGCTGCAGGATCTGCTTGCGGCTGAAGGCCAGCAGCTGCCGCGTCAGCGAGGCGGCGCGATCGGCGGCGTGGAGGATCTCGTCGACTTCCGCGGCCATCGCCGGATCCTCCCTGACGCGGTGCGACATCAGCTCCGCATTGCCGCGGATCGCGGTGAGCAGGTTGTTGAAGTCGTGGGCGATGCCGCCCGCGAGCCGGCCGATCGCTTCCATCTTCTGGGCCTGGCGCAGCTGATCCTCGAGCTTCACGCGATCGCTGATGTCGTTGACGGTGGCGAGAATCGCCGGCATGCCGCCGAACTCGGTGACGGAGCAGAACGCCTCGACCTGGATGACGTCGCCATCCTTGCGCTTGCCGCGCACCGTCAGCTGCACGTTGGAGACGCCGCCGCCGAGCCGCGAGAGCTGATCGACCAGCAGCGTGCGGTCCTGCTCGTGGACCAGCGAAAACGCATTCGGCGTGTCGAGCAGTTCCTGCTGGGTATAGCCGAGCAGCTCGGCCGCCTTCGGGTTGGCATAGACGAGCCGCTCGTTCTGCAGGATGTAGACGCCCATCAGCGATTGCTCGACGAGGCCCCGGAACTTCGCCTCGGCCGCGCGCAGCGCCTCTTCGGTGCTGCGTCGCTCGGTGATGTCGCGCGCCACCGCCTGCATGCCCACGAACGTTCCCGCCGCATCGAGGATCAGCCACGCGTTCTGACCGAGCCACACTTCGCGGCCCGACTTGGTGATCGCCGGGAACTCGACGTAGGAACTGGGCCGCTGTTCGCTGGTTTGCTGGTAGTAATGGTGCAGGATTTGCGGCCGGTAATCGGCGCGGATGAACTCGGTGAACCGGCGGCCAATCACTTCCTCGGCCGCGTACTCGAAGACCTTCAGCGTCTGCGGGTTGACGAAGCGGAAGTAGCCCTCGGCATCGGCCTCGAAAATGATGTCGGTGGCGGCTTCGAATAGGTGGCCGTACCGATCTTCGCTCGCCTTCAACGCCTCTTCAGTGGACTTGCGATCGCTGACATCGCGCAGGTGCACGGCGATCGCGCCGACGCGCGGCTCGCTCAGCAGGTTCCTGGCGCTGGCCTCGATCCAGCGGTCCGCGCCGTCTTGGGCATGGAATCGAAACGTGCCATGCCCCGGCCGGGCCGGCTCATCGAACATCCCACGCCACAGCTGCTGCCAGCGCTCGCGGTCGCCGGCCTCGACCAGGTCGCCGAGCCTGATGCCGGACAGTCCTGACCCAGGGTGGCTCAGTACTTTCGCCGTTGCGGCATTGGCCCAGCGGATGGCGCCGTCGGCATCGACCAGCACCACCGCGTCGACGCTGAGATCGATCAGCGAGGCCAGCTGCTCGGGAGTCGGGGGCGGATTCACCAGAGCGCCGCCTTCATCTCGGCGATCGCGATTTCAACCTCGCCGAGATCGCCGAGCACGCGCTCAACCTCGGCCAGCGTCGCCGCGAGCGCGTCGGGGGAAGGCATGCTGCCGCGCTTCACCTCCCAGGCGAGATCGCGCGTCGTCTCCGCGCAAGCGCGGCAGACCTGCAGCGTGTGTTCGTGCGCCTCGATCAGACGGCGGACTTCCTGCTGTTCTTCGGGGCTCACCGTGACTGGGCCTTCTTCCACGCCTCGTAGCGCTGTCGCAGCGTCTTGACCGGGTTGGCATTCTCCGACGGCGCAATGTCGTCGTTGGTGACCGCGACGTACATCGCGTACTGCCCGTCGTTGAACGCGGCGCCGCTTCTGTCTGCGGCATCTGCACGCAGGATATAGGCGACGTGTGAGGTCTTGCTGTCGCAGGCGGCGGTCGCCGCCGGCAACGGCTTGGTGTCGCAGGTGCAGCGCTTGTCGCCGCCGCGCGCGTCGGCGGTTTCCATCGCCGCCATCACGCGATCCGCCAGCGATCCCGACGCATCGGTAAATGCGGTCGTCGCCGCGGCGACCACGTCGTCGCTGGCGAGAATGTTGCCCTGAATGGAAAAGTAGATGCCCGTGCCTGGGACCTGCTGCTGCCGGCTCAGCGACGCCGCCATGTTCTTCTGGCCGGAGAATCCCGTCATGCGGCCCTGCAGGTCGATGATCGCGAATTGCCGCACCTCGACGTTCGGATCCGCCTTCAGCATCTCGAGAATCCGCGCCGGGTCGGTGCCCTTCACCAGCTCGTCGAAGATCAACTGCTGGTTCTTGCGCGTGCGATCGACGCCGGCCTGAGCAGCGGCCACGCCCTTGCCGGGCACCACGATCGCCTGCACGTCCATCAGGCCTTTCGCGGGAAATCCGGCGAATGCCACCTGCGGCACGCAGGTCGCCGAGGCGATCACCACCTCGCGGGTCTTTTGGTCGACCGCAATCACCGACCACGTGGCGAGGGCCGGTGAGGCCGTGACCACCAGCAGGACGGCCGCGGTTAGGTACGGTGCAAGTCTGGACGCCATGTGCGAATTGCCGCCTTGATCTCTTTGGGAGGAAGGTTTTCTCGCGCGGCGCGCTCGAGCAGCGCGCCAAGCTCGTCATCGGATGCGAACCGCAACGCCACGATCTGCTTCGGGGTCAGCTTCGCCAGCAGCGCATCCTGGCCGGCCGCGAGGATCTCGGCCGCCCGCACCTTCATCTCGATCATGATGATGCGGTCCTGCAGCTTGACGATGTACCAGCGGCTGATCGCGCCAAGGGTGAAGACGGCGCCGAGTAGCGCGGCGAGAATCCAGTTCGTGACGGACCATCCGAAAAAGACTTGCCCAACAAGCAAGACCAGCGCGGCCAGCGCAAACACCGACGTGACATACGTCGCGACCGGGTGATGGGCGTGCGATTGAAATGACTGCTCTGTTGTCTGTGCCATCTATTTGAGTTTTCCCTCGATCTCTTCGTAGATCTTCCTGACCGCGATCGGCCCCTGCTGCTCGACCAGGAACCACTCTGCGTACGGACCCCAGTTCGCCTGCTGTGCCGCCTCGTCTGCAGACAGCCCCAGCGTGTGCAGCCGCTTCACTTCGTCGATCACGTAGCGCATCGCCTTCTGGTACTCGATGAGTTCTTCGCGCGACACTTGTGGCTCCTCGACGAAGCCGTGGCCGGGCACATAGCGGTCGACATCCATCGCGAGTGC
Organism: Acidobacteriota bacterium; assembly: GCA_032155105.1. Classification (GTDB taxonomy): domain Bacteria; phylum Acidobacteriota; class Vicinamibacteria; order Vicinamibacterales; family UBA2999; genus 12-FULL-67-14b. The sequence goes on along the minus strand of JALDXK010000244.1, from coordinate 2,081 downwards.
CTTGTCGATGACCTTCACCCACTCGCTTGGGTACGCCGATCGCATCGCCGGGAAGACGCGATTGAGGTAGACCTCGCTCATGAACAGGATTTTCTGCTCAGGGAGATACACGAGCAGATCGCCGCCGGTATGCGCACGGCCGGCATAGATGGCTTGCACCTCGATCCCGCCGACGTCGATCGTCTGGCGATCGCTCGTCATCGCCGGCGCCGCCAGCTTCATCTGCGCGTGCGACGCCTTCGAGACGATGTAGGTGATGTCTTTCGGGAGGACGGCATTGCCCGCGGTGTGGTCGCCGTGATCCGATCCGACGATGTACCACTTCACCGGCTTCGGCGTGACCTTGGCAATCTCGTCGAGCATCTTCTGCGTTGCGGCCACACTGCCTTGTCCATCCGCGATCAACACGCCGTTGGCGCCGACCACGAACAGGCTGACGGTGGTGAAGCCGGGCTGGCGAATGTCTTCGTAGCCGTAGACGTTGTCGGCCAGCTTGATGGTGCGGGGGAACTCAGAAAGCTTGACGCCGCGTTTCTCTGGATCCGCGGTCCGAACCTGTGCGATGGCGGTCGTTACAGGGAACAGGCACGCCAGCGAGACGAATGCGCAGGCGAGTCGACAGGCGCTCGGCATGACCCGCTATGGTACCACGCGAGTCAGCTCTGCTCAGCACGCGGCGATTGGCGGCGCTGCGCGGTGATTCTATAGAATTCCGTAGGGAGACGATCATGAAGACCGCCGATGTCAACAAGGCCATGACGCGCCTGTTTTCCGAGCTCGTCGACGGCGTCACGGGCCGTGGTGGCTACGTCCTGAACAGGGGCGACATCGGTTTGCTGAAGTCGCTCGAGAAGATCTCTGCCGCCGACGCGTCACGCTCGGTGAACGGCGGCGCGACGATCGCGGCGCACGCTCAACACTTGCGCTACGGGCTCTCGCTGATGAACCAGTGGGCTAGCGAGGGCGGCGATCCGTTCGCGAATGCGAAGTGGGATGAGGCGTGGAAGATGGCGGCGGTCGATGACGCGCAGTGGGGCGAGATTCGCGGCGGGCTGCACGGCGAGGCGGAGCGGTGGCAGCAGATCCTGCAGACGCCGAGGGAGGTCAACCAGGTCGGCGCGATCCGGCAGATCAACAAGGATGCGCGAGGGCCGAAGGAAGGCACGTTCTCGTAACGAACGCACGAGCGGGCGGGACTTCCACCTTCGCCCTTCGGGCTTCGATGGACAAGAAAGTCCCGCCCCTATGTCGTGCCTCACTTACCGACCGTCGATGAGGTCACCAAGGCCGCCGACGCGATCGAGGATCGAGCCTTCTTCCTTGCGCCACCCCTTGGCCTGCGGCGCGGCAGCGTAGATGCGGTCGGCCATCCGACTGAGCGGCAGCGACTGCAACCACACCCGGCCTGGCCCCTGCAGCGTGGCGAAGAAGATCCCTTCACCGCCGAACAGCGCCGTCTTGATGCCGCCGACGAACTGGATGTCGTAGTTCACGGTCTGCTGCAGCGCCACCAGGCAGCCGGTGTCGACGCGCAGCGATTCGCCAGGCTTGAGATCGAAGTGCTGGATGTTGCCGCCGGCGTGGACGAAGCACAGCCCGTCGCCTTCGAGCTTCTGCATGATGAAGCCCTCGCCGCCGAATAGGCCCACGCCGAGCTTCTTCTGGAACGCGATGCCCACCGAGACGCCGCGGGCCGCGCAGAGGAACGAGTCCTTCTGGCATACGAGGTGCCCGCCGAGCGAGCGCAGATCCATCGGCAGGATCTTGCCCGGATACGGCGCGCCGAACGCGACCTTGTGCTTGCCCTGGCCCTGGTTGGTGAACACGGTCATGAACAGACTCTCACCCGTCAGGATGCGCTTGCCGGCGCCGAGCAGCGCATCCATCACCCCGCGCGACTGCGGCTGGCTGCCGTCGCCGAAGATGGTTTCCATCTGGATGCCCTGCGTCATGTACATCATCGAGCCGGCTTCGGCGATCGCCCCTTCACCCGGATCGAGCTCGACTTCGACGAACTGCATCTCGCCGCCGTGGATCTCGAAATCGATGTCGTGCGCACGTCTTCCCGGCGGAGGTGGCGG
>JALDXK010000243.1:0-8247 GCA_032155105.1 Acidobacteriota bacterium | reverse complement strand
ACTCCTGCGCCTTGCGGTAGGCGCGCAGCGCCTCTTCGAGCTGGTTCGCTTCCTCGAACTGCCGGCCGCGCTCGGCATACATCGCCGACGCCGCGACCATCGCGCGCTCCAGCGCGATCTTGTAGTCCGCCCGATCGGGATCGTCATCGATCGCCTGGCGGTAGAACCCTACCGCGGCCTCCCAGTCGCCCGCGCGGCCCGCGGCCTCGCCGCGCGCAAAGGCACGGCCCGTGGCGCACCCAGCCGCCAGCACGGCCGCCAAAACGACCAAAACGATTAGTTTCACGACCCGCTCGATCATCAACTCGCCTTCTGCTCCGAAACTATTGGGGCTATTGGGCACCGGCGCACCGGCATCCAGCTATTCCCCATTCCGACCTTATCGGCTCATAGCCTACTGGCCCGTTAGCCTGACGACCTGCCGCCCACGCCCGTCGACGTAGGTCATCTCGATGGACTCGGTCCCAATCTTGACGATCTGGTAACGGCCGTCGATGATGTCGCCGTCCCTGCCGTGCATCGTGTTCTTCCCATCGCTCAATACCGCCCATTTCACGCCGTTCGCACGCTCGAGCACCCCGATGAACTTCAGCGGGATCGGCGGTGGCGGCGGCGGACCGGCCGGCACGGCCGGCTTCAGCTGCTCGGAAATGATCGGCGTCGGCGGCGCCGTCACCACCGGCTTGGGCGGTGGTGGCACCACTTTCGGCTGATACCGAAACGGGTTCCGCTGGCCCTGGCTCGGCTCCTCGCGGTCGGCGTCCAACGCCTCGAGGTTGACCGGCGCCAACGGCGCCTTTGCGCCCGTTTGGCTCTGCTGCCCGCCGCGCGCCGGCGTCACGATTGACGCCGACGGGGCCGGCGACGCGGGCCACAAGCTCCACATCGCCAGCACGAGAACTGCGATCGCGCCACCGCCCATGACTAACCTCCGCCGATCACCGAACATCGCCCGCCGCCCGAAAATAGGTCGAAATCTCGAGATCCAATGACAGCGGCGCGTCGCCACCCTCACCCTCGGCGAGCCCGACGTTGTCGATGACGAGGAAGTCCGGCCCCGTCTCGATCTCATAAATCAGTTGCCGGATGTCATCCCAATCGCCTTCGAGTGAGCACTGCACCCGCAGCCGTTCCAGCGTCGAATCGTCGAGCGACTCCGGCGAGGTCGACCCGCTACGGTAGCGCACGTCGTGCGCGCGGGCCATCTGCGCGAGCTTCAGCTGCATGATGCGGCGGGCGGCGGTGAAACTCGCCGGCAACACCTCGCCATAAAACCGATCCAGATCCTTCGACGCGTCCGCCTGGCCGTCGCGAGTATTTTCGGCGGCCTTCAGTTCCGCGATCGCTGCATTCAGTTCCGTGGCGGAGGCCGTCGCCTGCTCCGTTCCGGTCGCCACCGTCCGCCGCATCGGCAACACCACCCCGAACAACACCGCAATATTGATCGCCAGCACCACGCCGACGGGCAACAGCCAGCGACGATGTTCGCTGATCACGCGCGTCCATGGCACCTCGGCGCCGACGGCGAGAATTTCCCTCATCGCGCGCCTCCGTCCCTCGACGTGGCTCGCCCCTCGACTCCGCTCGGGACGACCTTGAGCTTGTCGAAGGGTCGGGACGGCCCTGCGCCTGTCATCCCTCGACTGTGCTCGGGACGACCCTGAGACTCTCGAAGGGTCGAAGGGCCGCCGGCCGGCGCGCCCCCCGCAGCCCCCGCCGGGGCCCCGGCACTGAGATTCGCCGGCGCCGGCGTGCCCTGTTCAGACGATGGAGGCGGCGGTCCGGCCGCAGGCTGCGGAGGCAGATGGTAGAAGGCGTGCAGATCGGACCGCAGGGTCCCGTCCTCTTCGACGCTGTCGGTCTGCGACAGCACCTCCGAGAAGGCGCGCGTGGCCTCGAGGGCATCCATGAACTCGCTGCGGTCGTCGACAGTTCTCGAGAGGAGGGCGATCTGCACGAGCATGCGACCGTCGGAGTCGACACGCGGCTGCACCCCGGTGACGCGCACATCCGCAGGCAGCGTGGCCTGGAAGTAATTGAGCAGCGCGGTCCACGAAAACGCGCGGCGATCGATCAGCACGTTTGCTTCGCGCGCCGCCGCCTGGACCACCGCGAGCTGCGACTGGTTGATCGACCGGCGAATCGCCGCTGCCTTCTCGCGCATCTCGCGGGCCTGCACGGCGTTCTGCGCCACCAGCTGCCGCGCGTCGCGCCCGGCGCTTTCCAGCCGCAGGATTTCGATCGCGTTGAAGATGGTGAGGCCGATGGCCAGCAGCGCCACGACGCCGAGTCCGTTCCGCACCGCGCGGTCGTTGTAGAAGGGCCGCGTCGAGAGATTGTTTCTCAGCATGATCAGGCGGCCTTCCGATCGCGCAGCAGGAGGCCAACGAGCGGCGTCAGCATGTCGAGCAATTCGGCCGAGGCGGTAATGCGATCCTGCAGCAGCGCGGCGGCGCGCGGGTCGACGGCCTCGACCGTGATGCCCAGCCGATCGACGAGGCCGCGCCCCACGGCGTCGGCGCCGCCAGGCAGGCCGGCCGCGCCGGCGATCAACACCCGCGTGACGCCGTTCAGGCGATCCTCGTAATACATCGCGGTCTGGTGCACCAGGTCCGCCAGCGTGCCGTCGCCTTCTTCGCCGCGGTTGCGGAAGAACAGGAGCGCGTTGTTGCGAATCACCGCGAGCGTCATGTAGGTGCCGGTGACGTGCACGAGCAGCCAGTCGCCCGGCGGGATCGACGAGCTCGCCAGCACGCTGTTGATCACGCTGAACGTCGACAGATCGACCAACCCGGCGTGGACGCCGGCCATGGCGCAGGCCTGCTCGTATTGATGGACGATGTCGGTGCGCGCCAGCGACACCACGAACTCACTCGCGCCGTCGCCGCTCAACGCCCCGGTAGAAATGCTGACCACGGCCTGATCGATTGGGAATGGCGCCGTTTTCTTGACCTGCCACTTGACGATCTCTTGCAGGTCGGCGGCCTTCTGCGGCACCTTCTCCAGCCGCAGCAGCGAGACCTTGGCGATGGTATCCGGTACCACCAGCGCCACGCGCGACGGCTTGCTGCCGCCCAGTTGTTCGATCGCGCGGCTCACCGCCTGGGCCACCTTCGGCACGTCGGCGATGTTGGCGGCGGCGAGACCGGGCGTGACCAGGCCGGCAGGCAGCGCTTCCATCGCGTGCGCGACGAGCACGTGCTGGGCGCCATGCACCGCGATGCGTGCGGCCGCCACGTGATCGTGATCGATTTCGACGGCGACGTCGGGCGGCGGGGTCGTGAAGAGGTGGCGGAGGCTCATTCGACGAACGTCACCTTGTTGATTTCGCGCAGGGTGGTCAGGCCGCTCAACACGCGCTCGACTGCCGATTCGCGCAGCAGGCGCATGCCCTGGTCCTTGGCCGCCCGCTTCACTTCGGAAATCGGCCGCTTCTCCAGGATGATCTCGCGGATGTGGTCGGTCAGATCGAGTAGTTCGCAAATCGCCATGCGGCCCTTGAAGCCGGTGCCGCCGCACTCGATGCAGCCGGCGCCTTCATACAACGTGTGACCCGCGAGCAGCGTGGGATCGATCGCCGATTCCGCGATCATCGCCGCGTCCGGCACCACCGCGTGCTTGCAGCTCGCGCAAATCTTGCGGACCAGGCGCTGGGCCATCACGCAGTTCAACGCCGAGATGAACTGATACGGCTCGACGCCCATATTGAGGAAGCGGCCCAGCACGTCGAACACGTTGTTGGCATGCACCGTCGTGAACACGAGGTGGCCGGTCAGCGCAGACTGAATCGCGATCTGCGCGGTCTCGGGATCGCGGATTTCGCCGACCATCACCTTGTCGGGGTCGTGGCGCAGGATCGAGCGCAGCCCGCGCGCAAACGTCAGGCCCTTCTTCTCGTTGATCGGGATCTGCGTGATGCCGCGCAGCTGATACTCGACCGGGTCCTCGATCGTGATGATCTTGTCTTCGATCGACTTGATCTCCGACAGCGCGGCGTACAGCGTCGTCGTCTTGCCGGAACCGGTGGGTCCGGTCACGAGCACCATTCCGTACGGTTCGCGAATGTACTTGCGGAAGCGTCGCAGCTCCTGCTCGGGGAATCCGACGACGTTCAACGTGAGTTCGCTGAACTGCTCGCTGATCGATTCCTTGTCGAGAATACGGATGACGGCGTCCTCACCGTGCACGCTCGGCATCACCGACACGCGGAAGTCGATCGTCTTGCCCGGCGTGCGCACCTTGAAGCGGCCGTCCTGCGGCACGCGCTTCTCGGCGATGTCGAGCTCCGCCATGACCTTGATGCGCGACAGGATCGAGCTGTGGAATCGCTTGGCGATCGGCCGCATCGCCGGCTGCAGCACGCCGTCGATGCGGTACTTCACATACACCGCATCGTCCTGCGTCTCGATGTGAATGTCGCTGGCGCGCCGCTGGATCGCGGTGAAGATGGTCGAGTCGACGAGCCGGATGATCGGGCTGCTGTCGCTCGTCAGGCGCTCGACGGTCAGGTTGTCGTCGCTGACCTCTTCTTCCTTGAGCACCTGGATCTGGAACTCTTCGGTCGCTTCGTCGAGCACGCGCTGCGAGCTTTCGCTCTTCTTCAGCATGCCCTCGATGGCAGAGCGGGCCCCCACCATCACGCGCACCGGCGTCCCGAGAATCACCGACAGCTCGTCGATCATCGGCAGGTCGGTCGGATCCGACACGACGATCACGATCGAGCGGCCGTCGCGGCGGTACGGGACGAAGCCGTAGCGCAGCATCAGGTCGGCGGGGATCGATCGGAACAGCTCCTGATCGATCCGGAACTCGTGCATGTCGAGATAGTCGAGGCGGTAGCGCTCCGCCAAGCGGCGCGCCGCTAACACCTCAGCGTCGCGGGCCTCAGCCGACACCTGGGCAGCTGCTGCTGGCTCATCAATCAGCTCTTCGGGATCGAGCGTATGGTCTGGCGTCACGTCCATTTACTGATTTCCTATCACCGACGTGAGCTGGAAGATCGGCAGATACAGCGCCAGCACGATGCCAGCAATCACCACGCCCATGAACACGAGCATGGCCGGCTCGATGAGCGTGACGAACCGCGCGACTTCGGTTTCGATTTCCTCGTCGTAGAAATCGGCGAGGCTGTTGAGCATCTCGGCGAGGGCGCCGGTGGATTCACCGACTTCGATCATCTTGATCGCGACGTCGGGCACCGTCTTTCGCTCGAGCAGCGTGGCCGCGAGGCCCTGCCCTTCCTTGACCCGGTTCGCCACGATCTCGAGCTCGCGGCCCAGGTGCCGGTTGCCAGTCGACCGCGCCGCAATCTCCAGCGAGTTGACGAGCGGAATGCCGCCGCCGAGCAGCGTCGCCAGCGTGCGCGCCATCTGCGAGGTCGAGAACTTGTGGAAGCTGTTGCCGATGAACGGCAGCTTGAGCAGATAGCGATCGAACTGCGTGTTGCGGCCCGGCTGCTTGATCCACGTGGTGAAACCGACCGCACCGAGGACGGCCGCGGCCAGGATGAACCAGAGGTTCGCGATCATGAAGTCCGAGATGCCCACGATCACGCGGGTGGCCAGCGGCAACTCGGCGGAAAAGCTGTTGTAGAACTCCGCGAAGCTGGGCACAACCTTGATGACGATCACGCTGACCAGGACGATGGCGAGGAGGATCAGGATGATCGGGTAGATCATCGCGGAAATCGTCTTGGTGCGGACGGCATCGACCGTCTTCGAATAGGCGACGAAGCGCCGCAACACCGCATCGAGGTTGCCAGAGCGCTCGCCCGCCATCAGCGAGGCGGTGTAGACCGAGGGAAACAAGTCGCCGTGCGCCCCAAACGCATCCGACAGCGCCGTGCCCCCGCGCACCTTCTCGTGCACATCGTCGAGTACCGACTTGAAAAGCGGGTTCGACAGGCGCGAACGCAGGATATCCAGTGACTGCACCAGTGGCATGCCGGCCTTCAGCAACGTGGCCAGCTCCTGGTTGAAGACCAGGAACTCGTGCCGGCTGATCTTGCCGGATTGTCCCAGCGAAATATTGCCGAACCCGAGCCGGGGCTTGAGTGCAAGGACGTGCAGTCCCTTGTCCTCGAGCTCCTGCCTGAGGGCAGCTTCGCTCTGGGCGACGTAAATGCCCTCGATTATTTCACCCGAGGTGGTACCGAGGCGGCAGCGGAACTCCATCGCTAAAGGATTGACTCACAGGGGATTATAAGTTTTTGACGCCCGAATTCCCACCCTTTAGACGGCGGAGTGGGACGAATAGTCTATCGGCCGACCCGGCGCAGGATGTTACGGACGTAGCTCTGCGTCTCCGGGTAGGGGGGCAGGCCGCCATATCGCTGAATGGTTCCCTCACCCGCGTTGTAGGCCGCCAGGGCGATGGGCAGCTCGAGACGGCTCAGCAGGTACTTCAGGTGACGGACACCGGCTTCGAGGTTGGCTTTCGGATCGTAGGAGTTGTGAACGCCGTACTGCTTCGCCGTGGCCGGCATCAACTGCATCAATCCCCGGGCGCCCTTCTTCGAGCGCGCCCGCGCCTGGTAATTGGACTCCTGCTCGACGACCGCGTGCACCAGGCGCGCATCCACGTTGTGCGCCGCGGCGACGGTGGAAATCAGATCAGCGAACGGGCGCGCCGCCAGGACTTCGTCGGGAACGAGCGCGGAGCGCATGGTCAACGCCGGCGCCACCGCCGGGGCGACGGGCGCGGCGATTTCCTCGGCAGGAACCGGATACGGCACTTCATCGGGGTTGACCCGATCGACGACCGTGGCCGGGAACGTCACTTCCCCGCCATCCCGCAACACAATGGTCGCCATGTCGCCGGTCACCTTGTAGGACCGGGCCGACATCGTGCGGCCGTTCTTGAACACAACGATATCTGCGCGCGCGTCGGTCGCGACGAAGACTCCGAGCACGAGGAGCGGCAGGATCGCCTTCATGTGTTACTGAACGAATACGTGGAAGAAGCGCGCCCCAAGCTCCCGGGGATCGCTGCTCTTCATCGACGCATCCAGCGCTGGCACGAACGTCTTGTCGGCCGTGAACCTGATTTCGACCATGTCGGCAGTGCCCAGCTGGGCGGCAGACACAGGGTACTTCAAAACCTGGGCGGCGGCGTTGCTGAGCGCAATAGTGGTAATCACCTGGTCGCCGATCTGGACGGTGACCTGTTGCGCGGCGTTCGGGCCCGTGGCCGGGTTATCGAGCTGCAGCACCAGCACGACATCGCGCTTGGGATTACGGAAGGCGATGGTCGCTTCCTTCTTGGTCCACTGCCACTCGGTGCGGCCTGCGCCTTCGGCCACGACTTCCGCCGGATGCCAGCCGTCCTTGAAGATCACGAAGATGTTCTCGGTCTGCGGCAGCAGCTCGAAATCCACGACCTTATAGGAGCGATCGCCGCGATCCTCGTTCGAGAGCTTGAGGCGCTCGTTGTTACCCGGCGAGTAGACGCCGGCGACAATCTTCGCGGCGCCGACATACGGGTAGCTTGGGACGAACATCGATCGGGTGTATTCGATCGTCTGCCCAGGTTTCCACTCGGTGCTCGGCGTCGGCGGATCGTGATCGTCGGTCCACATCATCTCTTCATCGGCGTCGAGGAAGTGCGCGAAGACGCGGCGCTGGCCGAACGACGGGGCGTCGGGCGCGACCGTGAACTTGTAGGTCACTTCTACGGGGCTGCCCAGCGCGACCTTGTTTCTCGACAACGACACCTGGAGGGTGCCCACCGGCGGCGCCGTGTCTTCCGCCTCCCCACAGCCGGCCAGCGTTACGGCAAGCGCCGCCAGTACACAGGCTGTCCAGATTCCTCGCACCATGACTCTTCGTTGCATAGGTTTGCCGAACGAGAATATCATGCACTCCATTCCCATGGACAACCGCAGCGACGCCCTCGGCATGGTGGAAACCAAAGGTTTTATCGGCTCGGTGGAAGCCGCCGACGCCATGGTCAAGGCCGCCAACGTCAACCTCGTCGGTACTGAATACATTGGCGCCGGTTTCGTGACCGTGCTCGTGCGTGGCGATGTCGGCGCGGTGAAGGCGTCGACCGACGCGGGCGCGGCCGCCGCCCGGCGCGTGGGCGAGCTCGTGTCGGTGCACGTCATTCCCCGGCCTCACGCAGAGGTCGAGCGAATCCTCCCGAAGGCGTGAGGCCCTGAGTGGCAGTCGCTGCCGCACCTACCGACAAAGATCTCACCTCGATCGCGGAAGCTCGGGCATTGGCACGTCGCGCCAAGGAGGCCCAGGC
>JALDXK010000242.1:0-8252 GCA_032155105.1 Acidobacteriota bacterium | reverse complement strand
GGCGCCCGCGCCGATCTCCCAGATGAATCGAAACTGATCGACGCGCCAGAACCCGATCGCCTGCAGACCGAAGCGCATGCCGCCGAAGCTGTATCCCAGCACGAACGGCCGCACCTTGCGAGGGAGCTCGGCGCGGAACTTCCAGCCGGCTTCGAGGACGATGTTCCAGTTGGGCGGGATCACCACGTCGATCTCCTGCCGGCCATCCGGAGTGTCGATCGTCCGTCGCTCCTGCGTCGTCACGTACTGCCGGCGCACGCCGCCGGAAAAATAGTAGCCTGCCCAGCGCGACGCCGACGACGTAAAGAGCAGTTCGCCGGTGGCGTCCTGTCCAGAAGCCGTCACGCGCGGAACGATCCAGCCCTCGCGCAGATCGAGCCCTTTGACGATCAGCGCGGCGCCCAATTTCTTGTCTGACAGGCGCAGGCTCGCCGACAGCCACGAGTCGGGCAGGTTCAGTTCCGACAGCGCGTTGGCCCCCGCCTGCTGCTGCGTTGGCAACTGGTCCACGCCGAAGCCGTGGTAATCCATCATGTCGATGAGACGAGCTGGCTGCGGTGTGATCTGCGCGCACGCGCTGACCGTGTTCGCCGGGCGCAATTCGTACCGACCCAGGGAGGGCTCGCCGTCCTGGTATGAGCGCTGTCGCGGCGTCGTCTGAAGGATGGGCGATGCGGGCGGCAGCATCCGGAACGCGTCGCGGCGAGGCTTGGTCATCTCAGGGCTGTAGCTGGACGACAGCAGCACGCCCTGCCCCAGCGAGTCGCGCACGCCCCACGCGTCGTTGATCCGCTCGGTCACGTCGTAGCCACGCATGTAGGTGCCGTCTGCATTCCGGTCTGGCGCGGTCGCGTGCTTGCCTTCCTCCACGAACAGCATCAACGGGAACTTGGTGTCTGGCCGGATCCGCAGCCGGCTCGAATACCAGCGGCTGCCGTGCGCGAGCGCCTCGACCGAGGCGAGCCGCACCGTCCGGCAGGTGCTGTCACCTTCGAGCCACACTTCGAACTCCGCGGCCTCCAGGTCGTGCGGGTGTCCACCAACCCCGGAATCTTCCGGATAGTAGAAGTAGTACTTGAGGATGAAGGACTCGACCTTGTCGGCAAACGCCGCGTCGTCCTCCTCCGGTCTCGTCACCGGCGTGTCGCCGCGGTGCCTGATCTCGGTGATCTGGTAATAGACAACGGCGTTCGCTGCGGCGGCGTCGCAGGGATGTCGCGTCGGCATCGGCGGATAGCCGTCGGCGAGCAACGGCTCGTCGGCGGAGAACCACAAGGCGGGAGCAAGCAGGTCAGCAATTTCGCGCACGCCCAGGCGATCGGTCCCCTGCCACACCACGCCCTCGGCAGTTGGAGTGTTCGTCGCGCCGCATACCGGCGCTGGCGGCTGCGCGACCGCGGCCGACGGCACCATCCACAGCAGCGCCAGCATCAGTCGTGCGGGCCGCATCATCGTCACGCAATCGCGAGCGAGCCGCTATTTGTCGGGCAGGAAATCGACAACGCCGGTCACCAGGTCGTACATGCCGCCGACTATTTGGATGGCCTTCTTTTTTTCGAGCTCGGCGAGCACAGGACTGCGGCGCCGGATGTTGTCGACGCCGAGCAATACGTTCATCCGCGCCACCGCGTCGACGTAGGCGGCGTTCTTGCTCGACTTCTCGCCATCGAAGGTCGTCGCGGTAATGGCCGGTTTTACGCGCGCCAGCAATCCTGTGAGGTTGCCCATCTCCACATCGTCGATCGCGCCCTTGATGGCGCCACACGCGGTATGTCCGAACAGCAGGAGGACCTTCGCGCCGGCAACCGCGCACGCGAATTCCAGGCTGCCGAGCAGATCGTCGTTCACCACGTTGCCCGCGATGCGCGCGTTGAAGGTGTCGCCGATACCGGCGTCGAAGACGATCTCGGCCGGCGCGCGTGAATCGATGCAGCCGAGCACCGCTGCCGCCGGATATTGGCCGGCGGCCGTGGTGCGCTGCTGATCGCGGTAGTCTCGAGGCGCCAGCTTACCCGAGCGAAAGCGCTCATTGCCGCGCCGCATCGCATCGAGCACCTGGCCCGGCGTCAGTCCGTCGCGCTGCTCCTTCGTCAACGAACCGCTGCCGGCCTGCGCTGAGCCCGGGATCGGCGTCAGCGCGCACGCGCTCATGGCGGCGACGAGAAAGTGCCGCCGATCGCACTGCACGCGGTTGTTCGCACCCATTGAGTGCTCCTTGGTTACCGGATCACCACAGAGACGCCAATCGACCAGAAGTTGCCGACCACGTCCGGTATGTTCTCTTCTGCCTGCTGCAGATCGCCGATCGCAGCGACGTGCTGGCTGGCGAAGACCTGGAACCCGAACCGCTGCGCCGGACGAAATGCCCATCCCGTGCCGATGACCACCGACAACGCCTTCTGGTTGATCGGATCCTGCGCGGTCAGGTCGACCCAGTTCCTGACGAAGGCCATGCCGGCGCCTCCCTTCACGAAGAATCCCTGCGAGGCCCACGGACGGAATTGCGCGACCGCGTCGATGTGCGTGGTGTTGATCTGTTGCCCACCCTCCGAGTCCACCGGCATCCAGAACACCTCGGCGCCAACGTCCATGCGTTCGTTCGCGCGGTAGCCGGCGTTCACGAGCACGCTGGTCGCATGCCGGTACGGAAATTCCTCCTCGCAGGTCTGACAGTCGCCGCGCAACGTCCCAAACGCCACGCCGCCGGTCAGCCACAGGTTCGAGGCCGGACCGCCTTCAGGCGCTGGTTGTGCCGGCGGCGCGGATTGCGCTACTGCGTCGGCCGGCATCAGCCACACGAGACACATCCAGACGAGCGCCACGAGAAGCCGGCCGGTCACTCGATGCTCCACGTGAAGTAGGCGCGAAACTGCGGAAAGCGGTACTCCACCTGCGTCCGCTCCTCGTCCTGGTAGAAGCTCTGGCGAAAAAAGTATTCGCCGGAGGCGCCGAGCCCCAGCCGGCCGCGGAGCGGCACCATCGCGTCGATGCGGGCGCGCTGCACGAAGTGGTTCGCGCGGACACCGTCGAGCGAGTAGATGTGACGGCCCTCATACAACAGCGCGGCGATCGCCCGGCGGTTGTGCGTGAAGAGCGCAAAGGTGCCGTAAGTCGACCCCGGTCCGTAATCGTAGAACCGCGGCCCCTCCGAAACGCCCTGGCCGGCGCCGCCGCCGGTGCCCGGCTCCTCCGGCGGCGGGCGTTCGGTGACGCCGAGAGGAAGCGAATCGATCGCGCCCAACACGGTCAGGCCGCCCCATCCCGCGAACCACACCGCGGTATTGGTCGAGAGTGACATCGTGGTGCCGACAGCACCTTCAATCGACTGCGACCCGATCCGGTAGGCGTCGTTGGCCTGGTAGTCGTAGCTTTGCATCATGGTGAACTGCATCTTGCCGCCACCGCCAAACGGCTCGCCCAGCAGGCGCCCGCGCACGCGCGCCTCGCTGAACGTGGCGCCGCCACCGAACCGGAGCCGCACCGTGAAGGCGTCATACGGCGTCTTGCTCTCTCCCGCCTGGAGATTGCCGTACAACATGTCCAGTTCCAGGAACGGTTGGCCCGTCGCGTTGACCGCACGCGTCTCGGAACCGCGCCACAACACGCCCGCGGATGTAAACCCTTCGATGCTCGACGGCACCATGTCTGGAGGCTTGTCGGTCATGCGGTTGGCGTCGCCGGTCCGGAAGCGATTCAAACCGGTCAGAGGGTCCAGCGCCAGCGCGCCGATCTCGCGCCAGCGCCGTCCTCGCCCGGTGGCCCGGGTGTCGCGGACGAGCCAGGACGCACGATGGAACATCTCGCCGAGCGCGATGCCGCCGAGCGTCGTGTTGATGAAGTCATTCACGGAGGGGAGGTTGGTCTCACCGAAATACTCCCAGGTGGCGCTGCCAAACGCGGTGAGCGCCGCCGACTCGTAGAAGCTCAGTCCATTGGCGCGGCCCGACGTGAAGTAGTTGTTGCCCTGGTACGGGTGGCCAACCTGGTTGACCTCGAAGTCATCCAGATCCCAGACCCACCCGTGACTCATGTTGTCCCACCAGGTCTTCGGCGTGATCCTCGCGGTCACCTGGCCACGGATCAAGTTCGCGAGTTCGTAGATGACGTTGATGGCCGTGGTCTGCCAGAGGGCCCTCCCAACGCTGCGAGGCGGGCACCCCTCGCAGGCGCGGCGCTCGGAGACCCAGTCATATGGCTTCTGTGGCTCCTGCGCCAGGTCGGCATCGCTACCGAACACCACGTCCCTCCACTTGACCTTGAAGGGTTCGTTCGACGCCGGCGGGTCGATCGCCATCAAGGTTTCGATCGACACCGGGGTTTCTGGCGCCACCGGGGTAACGGCCTCTGCCGGTTGCGCAGCGGCCCCGACCGGGCACGCGCAGAGCGCCAGCAGTGCGACAAATAGCGCACGATACGTTACGCGTCCCATCGAGTGAGAGACGTGCTGCAACTCTCATGCTCGGAACCTGTGCGCGTCGAGGGCGGTTCTGCAGCACTGAGCCATCGGGGATTGCGCCCGAAAACATCGACAGGGCGCGCATGGCCGCCTCCATAATTCGATGGCAGTCACCGCATGTGGGAGTTGGTCCAATCCCAGGTAGTACTCCTTTCGCAGCAGCGTCCACGGTATGCCGGACGTCCTCCGGCTGGTTGGACGGTTAGCTCGACCGTTGGTAAGCGGGTGCGTGCAAAATTCCCAATGAATCAACCCTTTCTACGTTCGTCCCTCTTCGGCACACGGGCTGCAATCACGGGCTGAACATGGACTCACGCCAGTGGCGACTGCTGTTTGCCGAGCGAGCCAGCTGGACCTTTGGCCTAGTCAGCCTGATGCTGTGGGGAGCGTTTCAGATTGGGATTGCGCGCTCCTCACAGCACGACCTGGACCGGTTCGCCGCGATGCGGTCGTCCCTCGCTTCCGCGAGCACACCGGATCAGTCGCTTTGGTCGCCGCATCGTGTGGTTGCTTGGCGCAAGGCGCTGAGCGACGTATTTCCAGCGCCGCTCGCTGTCCTTCGCGTCCCGAAACTTGGATTGGAAGTCGCGGTGCTGCCGGGCACCGACGACCGTACGCTCGATCGGGGCCTCGGCCACATCGAGGACACCGCCCTACCCGGCAGCGACGGGAATTCCGGCATCGCGGGGCATCGCGACGGCTTCTTCCGTGGACTGAAAGACATCGCCGCTGGTGACACCATCGAGCTCGACACGCCCGACGGCACGGACGTCTATCGCATCGAGCGGACGTGGGTGGTCGAGCCCGAGGACGTGTCGGTTCTCGACCCGACGCCGGCCTCGTCGCTGACCCTCGTTACCTGCTATCCGTTCTATTTCATCGGCTCCGCCCCGCAGCGGTTCATCGTTCGCGCCGTGCGCATCGGCGACGAACCCTCGCCGCCCCAGGGGGCTCCCATTTCCCCCGTGCGGACGCTTGGTGCCGTCATTCAGTCCCCACGGTCGTAAACGGTTCGGGTCAAGCATGCAGAGCAGATTGGAGAGAGCGCTATGAAGAGTGCAATGGTACGCATCATCCTGGCCGCGGCTATCGTGGGTTCCGCGGCCGGCGCGGCGCTGGCCCAGCAAACGGCCACGGCCACGGCAATCAAGACCTTCGAAATCCTCGCCGTGGATGGCAACACGCTGGTCGTGAGGTTGCCGGAAGGCACGAGGGAAATCACCGTCCCTGCCGATTTTCGGTTCACGGTTAATGGGCAGCAGTTGTCGCTACAGCAGTTGAAGCCGGGCATGAAAGGCGAGGCCACCATTACGACGCGCACCACGGTCACGCCGGTCACCGTCACCGAAATCAAGAATGGCACCGTCGCGATGCAGACGGGAACGTCGATCATCGTCCGCACAGATGAGGGCTTGAGGTCGTTCACGCAGGGCGACGTCGACAAGCGCGGCGTGAAGATCGTCCGCAATGGCCAGCCCGCGCAGGTGTCGGATTTCCGCCAGGGCGATCGCCTGTCGGCGACGATCATCACCTCGATGCCGCCGCGCGTCGTGACCGAGCAGGAAGTCAACGCCACGCTGGCCGCCGCGAAGCCGGCGGGCGGCGGAGCGGCGCCGGCGGCGGGCTCGGCAACCGCAACTCGGACGGCGTCCGGGACAACGGCCTCAGCAGCGCCGGCGGGCGGATCAGGTGGTGCAGCCAGGACGTTGCCGAAGACGGCGAGCCCGTGGCCGGTGGTCGGCCTTGCCAGTTTCCTGTCGTTGGGTATGGGACTCGCGCTGACGATCAGGCGCCGCTTCGTGCGCTAAGCGATTCACAGGCCGCGTTCGAGAACGATCGAGCGCGGCCTGGCGACCGTACCCGCCTAAATCCGGTTCTGCCTATTACGGCAGAGGTTAATCCGGGAAACCGCTGTCGTAGTCCAGACCGGAACCGATAAGTACGTCTGGGATCCGCATGGCGAGCGAAATCAAGAATGGTCATTCAACACGCAGGTACGTGCGGGTACGGGGTCCGTTTGACGCTGACCACCTGGACGCGCCCATTACGCCGGTTCTGATCTACGACTTGAACCTCGGCGGCGGCTTCGTCAAATTCGGCGAGGACCGGCCAACGGGTGCGACACTCAGACTGAAGATCGATCTACCTCGCGAAGGTCCCATCACCGTCAACGCCGAGGCGGTGTATTGCGACGTCGCCGGCGTGGCCGTTCGTTTCGTCGATCTGGATCGCGACAGCGCCGCTCGCCTTGCCCGCACGATCGACGCGCTCGCCGAGCTCGGCTTATAGAGAGGGTTCCATGGCGCTGCCGCCCATCCGCCATGCCACCACGAGCGATGGGATTCGCATCGCCTTTCATACGTTGGGCGAAGGGCCCGCCGTGGTGATGCTCTTCCCGTATCATGTCAATCACCTCGCGTTGAACTGGCAGGTCTCCCTGCATCGTGGCGCCATCGAGTTCTTCGCGCGCTACTTCACCGTGGTCAATCTCGATTTTCGTGGTGCCGGGCTCTCCGAGCGCCGCATTTCCGGGCTGTCGATCGAAACCTTCGCCGAGGATCTCGACGCCGTGCTGGCGGCGCTCCGTCTCGAGCGCGTCGCCTTGGTCGCCATCGGGCCCGCGACGGTGGTGGCCTGTCATGTCGCCGCTCGGTCACCGGATCACGTCGCGAGCCTGGTCTTCATCGAAGGCGGCGAGTCGGAGGCGAACCGCCGCGTGCTGAGTCTGCGGCACGTCAACTCGCATGTGGAAGCGCGCATGCGAGGCGCACTGGTAGGCGGCATCGCTGACCGACATGCTGCCGCGTCTCTGGCTGCCGTTGCTCGTGAGGCACTGGATCCGGACGCGCTGCAGTACTGGGAGGACGTCCTCGATAACAACGATTTGTTGGGCGTCGCCGCACGTGTCGCGGCCCCGGCTCTCTACGTCAACGTTGCGGACGACGACGTCATCCCCCTGGCTGGCGGACAAGCGTTGGTCGAGCGGCTCGCACGTGCAACGCTGATTACCGTGCCGGGCCAGTCGCCGATGGATGTATGGCGCGATCGCCGTGGCGTTCAGCACATCGCGCAATTTCTGGCCGAGCAGCTTGGCGTCCAGACCGACCTCGTGCGAGCCCAGCGGCGGGCGCGCAAGAGCCGGGTCGTGCACTCGACCGGATTGTCCGAGCGTGAAGTAGACGTGTTGCGCCTGATTGCCGCCGGCAAGAGCAATCAGCAGATTGCCGACGAGCTGTTCATCAGTCTCAACACGGTTTCCCACCACCTGCGCAACATCTTTGGCAAGACGGGCACGGTCAACCGCACGGAAGCAGCATCGTTCGCCTACCAGCAAGGACTGACGACGGTCCGACCCGCTCGCGCTGGCGACTGACGTTCCCGACAAAACCACACGTTTGGGTGGTGATCCGCACCGGTCGGCTGTGCAGAATGTCGACTCAGTTCCTCTCGGGAACGGAGGGGTTTCAACCGATGCGCACCTACGCCATGACGTTCATCACGATCGCCTGCGTTCTCGCGGGCGCATCCGCTGCGGGTCGCTCGGGCACCCTCGATGGGGACGAGTCCGTATCGCAAGCCGAAGACGCCCTCAAAACGAAGAAGCACTGTAGGGAGTCGACGTTCGACCTGAACCGAGCGGGCATCCACGAGAGCTTCTCGACCACCGGCTGCATCGACGAGAGCAATCCGTTCTTCCAGGATCTCGGGACAAACGGCCGTACGTGCGAGACGTGCCACGTCGCGGCCGACGGCTGGAGCATCAACACGGCCTCCATCGAGCGCACGTTCCGGAGGA
>JALDXK010000241.1:0-8253 GCA_032155105.1 Acidobacteriota bacterium | reverse complement strand
CGTGCGCCAGTCGTCTCCCAGCGAGCGTGTGCTGCTGAAGTGGCCGACACCAGGCACGATGATGCCGTGCGCGCGGCCCAACTCGCCGGCCACGGCGGGCGTCCAGACCTTCGCGCCGATCGCGGCCAGCGCTTTTCGCACCGACGTGAGGTTGCCGGCGCCGTAATCGACCAGCGCGATCACAGCAGGCCCTTCGTGCTCGGCAGCGTGCGCGCCAGCCGCTTGTCTTTCGCGGAGGCCACGCGCAACGCGCGCGCGAATGCCTTGAAGCAGGCTTCGATCTTGTGATGGTTGGAGCGGCCGTACATCACCTTCAGGTGCACGTTGGCGCGGGCGGCGTTGGCGAAGCCCTCGAAGAAGTCGTGCACGAGCTCGGTCTGGAGGTCGCCGACGAGTCGTACAGTGACCTTGGTGTCGATCACCGCGCAGGGCCGGCCGCTGAGATCGATCGCGGCCACCGCGAGCGTCTCGTCCATCGGCATCACGAAATAGCCGGCGCGGTTGATGCCGCGCTTGGTGCCAACCGCCGCGGCCACGGCCTCGCCGAGTGCGATGCCGACGTCTTCCACGGTGTGATGCTGATCGACGTCGAGGTCGCCGGTCGCGGTGACCTTCAGATCGAACCCACCATGGCGCGCCACCAGGTCGAGCATGTGATCGAGGAAGCGAATGCCGGTGCGATTCGCGTAGCGACCCTTGCCGTCGAGCGCCAGCGAGATCGTGATCTGCGTCTCGGCGGTGCGGCGATCGATCACCGCGCGCCTGGTTCGCCGCAGCTTTAGCGAAGGCGGCCGCACAGCGCCTCCAGCGTCTCGACGGCGTGGCGCGTGTGCTCGACGACGCCCGTGGTCAGCCTGAAGCAGTTGGGGCACGACGGGTCCTTGGTGCGGTCGCGCACCAGGACGCCTTGGGCGATCAGGCCGTCGATGAGCGCGCGAGCACGGCTGCCGCCGTCGATCAACACGAAGTTCGCGGCGCTCTTCCAGTAATTCAATTTCGCCCGGTCGCACGCCGCATACACCAGCGCCTTCGATTCGTTCGCCTGCGCAATGTACCACGATCGAAAGTCGGGATCTTTCATGGCTGCCCGCAATGCCGCGACTGCGACGACGTTCATGTTGAACAGCGGCATTACCTTGCGAACCGGAGCCAGGATGCCCGGCGACGCGATCATCACGCCGACGCGCATCCCGGCGAGCCCGTAGGCCTTCGAGAACGTGCGGCCGACGAGCACGTTCGGGTAGTCGGACGCTTCCGACAGGAAGTTCTCGCCAAGGAAATCGTGGTACGCCTCGTCTACGAACACCACCGCGTGACCGGCTGCGCGGGCGACGCGATGAATGTCGTCCTTGGGAATCGGCCGGCCGCTCGGGTTGTTCGGGTTGTTGACGTAGACGATACGCGTATTCGGCGTGAGCGCGCGTAGCACCCCGTCCAACGGGAACGCGTAGTCCGGGCCAGGCGGCACCGAGACGATGCGTGCGCCCATCGCCTGCGCGGCGTGCAGGTAGGGATCGAACGCCGGCTGCGCGACGACGACCTCTGGAGCGCCCGAGGTGACCGTCAACGGCGCGCCGAGTTCGACGAGGGCTCCCGGCGTGCGGTTGGTGAGATAGGCGATCGACACGAGCAGGATGCCCTCGTCCAGGCCATTGGTCAGCACCATGCGGTCGGGCTCGACGCCGAGGAACGCCGCCGTCTCGAGGATCGCCTCGCGAAAATCCGGATACAGCGCAAGCGATGTTGCGTCGAACGACCGCACGGCGTCGACGACCTTCGGCGAGCAACCGCCGGTGTTCTCGTTGAGGTGCAGCCTCAGCCCCGGACCCAGGTCGGGGACTCCTTGGATGGTGGTCATGGCGTCAGTCCGCAGTCGACAGTCGGCAGTTAAGAGTTAAGTCGGCAGTCATCAGTTGGCAGTTCAGTCATCAGTTGCCAAGCCTTACTTCAATTGATCTCGCGTGGGCTTCGAGGCCTTCGGCGCGGGCGAGGGTGGTGATGGTCTTGCCAATCGTCTTCAGGCCGCGCCGCGTCACCCTTTGCACCGAGACGAGCTTCACGAAATCGGCGGCGTTGAGGCCGCCGCGGAATCGCGCCGCGCCCGCGGTGGGCAGCACGTGGTTCGAGCCAATGGCGTAGTCGCCCGCCACCTGCGCCGTCCAGGCGCCCACGAACACGGCGCCGGCATTGGTGATGCGGCGGGCAAGCGCTTCTATGCCTGTGACCACGTGTTCGGCAGCCGCCACATTGGCGAGATCGATCGCTTCCGCCATGCTGCGGCACACGATGATGCCGCCGTGTCTTGCCAGGGAGCGCCGCGCCGGCCTCTCACCCGGGGAAGTCCCGCCGGAGTGCGGCAGCACGTCGGCGGACATCTGGCGTTCCACTTCCGATGCGACGCGATCGGCCAGCGCGCGGTTCCACGTGATCATCACCGATCGAGCGTCGGGGTCGTGTTCGGCCTGCGCGATGAGGTCGGCGGCGATCCACCGGGCCGGTCCCGTCGCGGTGACGATCAGGATTTCCGTCGGTCCGGCGTAGAAGTCGATGCCGCAATCAGCCGAGACGAGCGACTTGGCCGCCGAGACCCAGCGGTTGCCGGGACCGACAATCTTGTCCACGCGCGGGACCGACCTCGTGCCGTACGCCATGGCGGCGATCGCGTGCGCGCCGCCGATGCGGAACAGACGGTCCACGCCGGCTTCGAGCGCCGCCGCATACACGGCCCCGGGCCGGGATGGCGGTCATCAGCAGTGACGAGGGCAGTGGATAGCGCCCGGCGGGCACATAACACCCCACGCGCTCGAGCGGTACGACCCGCTGTTCAACGGTGATCCCCGGGCCGACCACGTGGCGCCAGCCTTTTGGCACCTGCCGCCGTGCCACCGATCGGATGTGACGCGCGGCCCGGCTGATCGCGGCGCGGACGGGCCGTGGCAGCGAGGCGCTCTCGCGCTCCCACTGCCGCCGCGGTACTTCCATCGGCCCGACCAGGCCGTCGAGCGCGCGCGCGAAGCCCGCTAGCGCGCGATCGCCCCCGGTGCGTACGTTCGCGACGATCTCGCCCGCCCGCACCTCGGTGGCGCGATCGCGGACGCGTGCCGGCGCCAGCAGATCGGCCACCGCCTTCCGATTCGACGCCGCAACGATTCTCAGCTTCACACGACGATCTTGTTCAACGGGTACTCGACGATGCCCTGGCCGCCGGCGAGCTTGAGGCGCGGAATCAGGTCGCGGGCAGTCTTCTCCTCGAGGATGGTGTTGATCGCCACCCAGTCCGGATCGCTCAGCGACGACACGGTCGGGCGCTGCAGCGCCGGCAATAATCCGATTAGCTTCTCGAGATCAGTGCGTTTCGCATTGAGCATCAGTCCCACCCGGCCCTGCGCCTCGATCGCGGCCTTGAGCAACAGCGCGAGATTGTCGATCTTCGTCTTCTTCCACGCATCGCCGAGCACGCGCTGGTTGGTGATGAGCTGCGTGTTCGATTCCATGATCGTCTCGAGGATGCGCAGGCGATTGGCGCGGAGCGTGGATCCGGTTTCGGTGGCTTCGACGATGGCGTCGGCCAGCACCGGCGGCTTCACCTCCGTGGCGCCCCAGGAGAACTCGACGTCGACATTCAGCCCCTTGGCGGTGAAGTAGTGCCTGGTGACGCGGACCAGCTCGGTGGCAATGCGCTTGCCGTCCAGGTCGGCGACGGACCTGAACGGAGAATCTTCGGGCGCCGCGAGCACCCACCGCACCTTGCCAAAGCTTTGCTTCGCGTAGACGAGATCGCAGACGCGGATCAACGCCGGTTCTTCGGGATGGCCGATCTCGTGCTCGGCGATCCAGTCCTGCCCGGTGAGGCCCGCGTCCAGCACGCCATCGGCAACGTAGCGCGCCATTTCCTGCGCGCGGATCAGCATGCACTCGATCTCGGGATCGTCGATCGACGGGAAATAGGAGCGCGAGTCGACGCGGATCACGTAGCCGGCGCGCTGGAACAACTGGATGGTGGCGTCCTGCAGCGAGCCTTTGGGAATTCCCAGCTTCAACTTCATCGGCTGCCTCCGTCTTCGCGGCTGGCATCTTCCGGCTTCGGCGAGACAGGCTCCGCTGGCACAAAACACGACACGCGATTGAGGTGACAGACATTGCCGTCACCCTCTCGTTCAACCTTCAAGAGCACCGTATCTTCGTCGCAGTCGATCAGCACCGCGGACACCTTCAGCCGATTGCCGGAGGTTTCGCCCTTCATCCAGAGCTTGTTGCGCGTCCGGCTGAAGAACGTCACGAAACCAGATTCCTGTGTCAATCGCCAGGCGTCCTCGTTCATGAAGCCCACCATCAGCACCTGGTTGGTTTCTTCATCCTGCACCACCGCCGGCAACAGCCCGCCGAGTTTCGAAAAATCCATAAGCATCCCAAAAACAAAAAGCCCGCTGGTTTCCCAGCGGGCCTTCTGCGTGAACGTGTGAAAAAGTGAGCGTTCGTTCGCTACGCGCAGATTCCTGCCGGGCCGTTCGGGGAACGGTGATGATGGCAATGATGATGCGCGTAGTGTACGAGCGACATTGACCTAAGAGGGTAGTGGATCAGACCGGCGGATTGCAAACCGCTCGCGTATCGGCGACGAATCGGTGTGAATCGGTGGCTAGGAGGCCATGCGGTCGTTCATCCAGGCGCCCAGCTCGCCCTGCGTCGAGGGCCGAAAGATGTAATACCCCTGGATGGCGTCGCAATTGAGTTCGATCAGCTGCTGCTGCACTGCCTCGGTCTCGACGCCTTCGGCCACCACGGTCAGGCCCAGGTTGTGCGCGAGATCGATGATGCAGCGCACCAGCGTGTCGTCCCCGCCATCGGCGAGATCGCGCAGGAACGACCGATCGATCTTGATCTCGTCGACCGGCAGCCGCCGCAGGTAACTCAGCGACGAATAGCCCTTGCCGAAGTCGTCGATCACCAGCCGCACGCCCATGTCGCTCAGCTCGTCGAGGCTGCGCGCCGCGCGGTCGGGATCCGACATCACCAGGTTCTCGGTGATCTCCAGCGTCAAGGTCGACGGCGGTGCGTCGTGCGCGTCGAGGATTTCGCGGATGCGTCCCGGGAACGCCGCGTGATGCAGGCTCCGGGGCGACACGTTCACCGAAATGCTGCAGGTGTCGGGCCGCGCCGACAGCGGCCAGTCGCTCAACGCGCGCTCGAGCACGAACGAGGTCAGCGGATTGACGAGACCGGTGTGCTCGGCGACGCGAATGAAGTCATCCGGCAGCAGGCGGCCCAGCTCGGGATGGTTCCAGCGCACGAGCGCCTCGACGGCGAGCACGGTGCCCGTGCGCAGGTGGATGATCGGCTGGTAGTCGACGGCGAACTGGCGCAGGTCGAGCGCCTTGCGCATGGACGAGGCAAGGCTGACGCGCTGGAAGGCGCGTTGATCGCGATCGTTGTTGTAGATGGCGTAGCCGGTGCGATCGTTCTTGGCGATGTACATCGCCGAGTCGGCCTTGCGCAGCAGCTCTTCGCCGCTGGCGGCGTGCCACGGCACGCCGGCCACGCCGATGCTGGCGCTGATCATGAGCGGCCGTCCGTCGGCGACGAACGGGTGCTCGAGATCGTGCAGCACCTTGCGCGCCGCAAGCTCGGCGCGATTGACGTCGGTGGCCGGCAGCAGCACCGCGAACTCGTCGCCGCCCAGCCGCGCGACCGTGTCGGACGCACGCAGGGCGCCGCGCAGGCGCAATGCCACTTCCTGCAACACCTGGTCGCCGGCGGCGTGCCCGAGCGCGTCGTTCACTTCCTTGAAACCGTCGAGGTCGATCAGCAACAGGGTGAGGCCGCGCTCGTCGCGATGCGAGCGGAGAATGGCTTGTTGCAGGCGATCCTGGAACAGCGCCCGGTTGGGCAGGTCGGTCAGCGAATCGTGATACGCGAGGTAGGTGACGCGCTGGTTCGCAAGGTGGCGCTCGCGCCGCACCGACGCCTCGCGCAGCTCGCGATCGACCGCCGGGGCCAGCCGCGCGAGATTGTCTTTCATGATGTAGTCGTGCGCGCCCGTCCGCATCGCGGCGACGGCGGTGTCTTCACCGATCGTCCCCGAGACGAAGATGAACGGCAGGTCGGGCTGCAATTCGCGCACGATGGCGAGCGCCTTCGTACCCGAAAATCCCGGCATCGTGTAGTCCGCGATGACGAGATCCCAGTCAGACCCTTCGAGTTCGCGCCGTAAATCGGAGGCCGTCTCGACGCGCCGGGCAAACACGTGATACCCGGACCGCGCAAGCGCCGCGTTAACCAGGGCGGCATCGTCCTCCGTGTCTTCCACTTGCAAAAGCCGGAGAGGCGTCATTTCAAGGGCCGCCTGCATTCGATATCTGAGGGGGACCCAGAGTCGGCAGACGACTTCGGGGGTTGAGTCGCAAGAAACGTGCCTCGCGACAGAGTCCGCATCGGACCTGGAAACGCGCCCGTTTAGGGGTTCAACCTGAGTGCAAAGGTGAGTTGGCGCGGGAATTGGTGCCTGATTTCAGCACAACGATCACAAAATCGCCAGTTCACGCATTCACCCGCCACCGCACACCGTGTTTCACGACCTCCGATGGCGCGTGTGTTGCCCCCATGGCCTACCTAATGCTGGGCAGCTGGCTGCATGGGTTTGCGCGGTAACCTCTCCGGCGTGTTCGCCGCGTACCACGCGAACACCGCTGCCACCGCACCCTGCTGGACAACGTCGTCCTTCTGCACGTGATCGAAGGTGTCCATGTTCGAGTGGTGCGTGCGCGAGTTGTATTCGAGGCGCTCCTGGATGAACTGGAAGCCCGGCAGGCCGGCATTCTCGAACGATCCATGATCGGTCTGGCTTACCGAGCGCGGGCTCACGTTCTTCCAGCCGATGTCCTTCAGCGATTGCCCCCACCGATCGAACGATTTCATGGCTTCGACGTTGCCCTGGCCCCAGATGCCGAGGATGCGCCCGGTGCCATTGTCGAGGTTGAAGTAGGCCTGCACGTTGGCATGCTCGGGCTTCGGCGTCTTGGTGGCGGCGTCGAAGTAGTGACGGTTGACGTACTCGCGTGAGCCCAGCAGGCCCTGCTCCTCGGCGGCCCACAGCGCCACGCGAATGGTGCGGCGCGGCTTCAGGCCGAGCGCCTGGATCACGCGCACGGCTTCGATCATCGCCGCCGATCCCGTGGTGTTGTCGGTGGCGCCGGTCGCGTACGGATACGTGTCGAAATGCGCGCCGAGGATCACCACTTCCTTCGCGAGATCCGTTCCCGGAATCTCAGCGATGATGTTGAAGGCGTTTCCCGCGGGATCGGTTTCGGGATGGAACCTCGTCTGGATGTTCACTTCCATTCGCACCGGCTGATCGCGCTCGAGCAGGCGGACGATGCGGTTGTAGTGCTCCACGGCCAGCGTGGCCGACGGCACCTGTCGCGCGACCTTGGGATCGCGGCTGCCGCCGTTGCCCGGGAAGATCGTGCCGCCATCGACCCGCTGTGTCTGCCATGACAGGTCGCTGCCGCCGGCAGACAGGTCGGCGTCCGATCCGCGATCGAGCACGGCCGCCACGCCTTCGCTGACCAGGAATTGCTGCAACGCCTGGGTGAACTTCTGCGCGGCGCTCGCACCGCCCGGTCCGCCCGCGGGCTTGGCCGCCGGCTCAGGCAGCGTCATCGCTTCCTTCCAGTCCGTGTCGTTCATGCGCAGCACGATGCGGCCGTCGAGCATGCGCACTGGCCGCGGCGCCTGCAGGACGACGATCTTGCCGCGCAGCTGGCCCTTGTATTTCTCGAAGTCGGCCTCGCTCGTGGCGCGCACGCGGACCACGTCCGACGTGACCGTGCCATTCGTAGACGGCGAGTACCAGCGCGGCATGCCGATGAGCGGCGCGGTCGAAGGCGTCAGCATGTGCGCGGAGAACCGCTCGATGGTCCAGCCCTGCCCGAACGGAAAGCGCTCGATGTGGACGTTCTGCAAGCCCCACTCGGTGAACTTCTTCATCACCCAGTCGGCGCCCTGCTGATACCCGGGCGTGCCGGTGGCACGAGGGCCAGACACCTCAGACAACCACCAGTGATGCTCCATCGCCTGCGAATTGACGACGGCCTCACCGCGAATCTTGTTGATGGTGGCGGTGTCGACTCCCGGTGTTTGCGCGACGGGTTGTGAGGAAGAAAGAGCGATGAGGGCGAGAAAGACGAGCGCGCGTTTCATGACGATCCCCTGAGAAAGACACACACGACGAACACGAAGACAGCACGGGTCGCG
>JALDXK010000240.1:0-8269 GCA_032155105.1 Acidobacteriota bacterium | reverse complement strand
GGTCGACGGAGACCTGGTGCTTCGCAATGTGCCGGTGCCGGTCGACGTCAATCGCGCCGGGCCGCTGACCGAGAGTGAAATTCGCAACCCTCGGCTACAGGCGTGGAAGAGCCGTATCGCGCGATTCCCCGGAGCCGCAGTGTGGCGGACGGTCATTCAATCGGTCGTCCCATGGGAACCGTTCCCGGAATACCGCGATGCGAACAGCCGCGAGTGGCGATTGATGCGCGCCTTGATGCTGCGTCTCAGATCAGTGGCAGGCAATCGCCCGATCGTAGTGGCGCCGACTTTCTATTCCAACTACGTACGGTTCCGCATGGCGCGAAATTATTGGACCCGCTTTGCCTCGTTGCGCGACATTGCCGGAATGTATCCGGTGGACCTGTTGCCGCACTTTGTCTCGGGCTCGATCGAAGAGGGCATCGCGTGTTTCCAGGATCCGTACGACATGCATTTCTCGGCGTTCGGTCACCTGGTTCTGGCCGACGCCATTCAAGCTGAGTTCACCCGGCTCCGCCTGTTGCCGGTCGCGGTGTAACGCCAGTCCCTGAATGCTGTTCTCAGTCGTCATTCCGGCACGCAACCGTTTGGCATTTCTGCCCGACACGCTGGCCTCGTTGTGGCGCCAGACCTTTCGTGACTATGAAACGATCGTTGTTGACGACGGGTCGACCGATGGGACACGTGAGTACCTGCAGGGGCTCGGCAATCGGGTCCGCGTCGTCGAGCAGTCCGGGCGCGGTCCAGGCGCGGCGCGCAATGCCGGCGCGGCACAGGCGGCGGGCACCTATCTCGCGTTCCTCGACAGCGATGACATCTGGTTCCCCTGGACGCTCGAGACGTTTGCTCGCCTCATCGCTGATTCGCGGGCCGCGGTCCTGATGGCCCGATATGTCGATTTCACCAACGACAGTGATCTGAAAGCCGTCACCGAGACGCCACTGCGATTCCGCCGTTTTGCGGACTACCTCGGCTCGTCCGCGAACGCGATTTCGGCTGGCAGCGGGACCGTGGTGATCGATCGAGCAGCGTTTCTGGCCGCAGGCGGATTTACCGACCTGCCGATTAATGCTGAAGACCATGATCTCATGCTGCGTCTCGGAGAAATGCCAGGGTTCGTCGAGGTGCTGGAGCCGATCACCCTGGCGTGGCGGCGGCACGCCGGCAGTATTGCCGCGCAGGTCGATCGCTGCGTCGCCGGCATGACCTATCTCATCCAACAGGAGCGCAGCAATCGGTATCCCGGTGGGCCCGCGCGCGCACACGAGCGGCGCCGAATCATCACGCGGCATGTCCGGCCGGTCACTCTAGCCTGCCTGCGCGAGGGAGGCGTCGGCGCGGCGCTGGCTTTGTTCCGCGCCACTTTAGGGTGGAACCTCGCGAGCGGTCACGTCGCCTACGTGGCTGCCCTGCCGGTTCTCAGCGCATGGTCCGCGGTGACGCGCCGTCCGCGATGAGGAGCGTCGCCGCGTCGTTTGTGATCCCAACGCGTGGGCGAAACGCGCAACTGGTCGAATTGTTGCGATCCATCGAGCGGCAATCGGTGACCACCGAAACGTTGGTGATGGACGATGCCGGGTCCCCGGAGCTCGCGGCGTTACTGGCGCGCGAGTTTCCAAGCGTGCGTTACTACGCGATCGGCACCGGCCGCGGACCGACGTTCCAACGCAATCGTGGCATCGACGCAGCAAGCGCGGAGATTGTCTTTCCATTGGACGATGACGCCACCTTGCCATCGCCCCATACGGTTGAGCAGACCCTGGCCGAATTCAATCATCCGCGAGTGGTGGCCGTCGCGATTCCGTACGTCAACATCCGCTACGACTCACGAGTCCGCCAGCGGGCCCCGGACGCTGACACGGTGTGGGTCGAACATGCATTCATTGGAGCCTCGCACGCCCTAAGGCGCTCGGCGTTTCTTCGCGTGGGCGGTTATCGGGAGCACTTTCTCTACATGGGTGAAGAAGGTGACCTATGCCTGCGACTGCTGTCCCTCGGCTACGTCGTCCGGGCGGGGACCGCCGATCCCATTCATCACCACGAGTCGCCGATCCGAAACAGTGCACTCGCCGATTATTGTGGACGGCGAAACGACATTCTGTTCGCGTGGCACAATGTCCCGGCGGGTGCGCTGGCGGTGCATCTTGCGGGCACCACCTGGAACGGGTTGAAGTCATCGTTGCGCGCGTCTAACCGCATTCGCTCTTTTCAGGGCCTGCTCGTCGGCTATCGCGATATTGTCCGCCTGTGGCACGCGCGCCGGCCCGTCTCGACTGCCGCCTACCGGCTGCACCGCGAACTGAAGACCCAAGGACCATGCCGTCTCGTTGACATCCAGTCGCAGTTGACCAAGGTGGCAGCGCTCGAACCATGATCGCCTCGTTGAAGCGCATATTGCCCGACCGTCCGATCCCCTTGCGCGTATGGCGCGGGCCGTTTCGCGGTGCCCACATCGTCGCGAACCCTCGCGCCTCGCTGCGCAAGGTGTTCGGCTTATACGAACACGAGCTGAACCCGTGGCTCGAGCAGGTCCTGCCGAACGTCCGCCGGCTCCTCGACGTCGGTGCCAATGACGGCTATTTCACGTTCGGCTGCGCCGCCGCGTTCGATCGCCTGGGGATCGCGGCCGATATCGTGTGCTTCGAGCCGCAACCGGTCCACGTGTCGGATCTTCGGCGGGCGATCGCAGGGCGCGGCCAGTCGCGCGTTTGCATCCAACTTGTCGACGCCCTGGTCGGCGCTCACGTCGGGAGCGGACTCACAACACTCGACGCCCTCGCTGTTGACGAGCGCCGCCACACGCTCATCAAGATCGACGTCGAAGGGGCGGAGGTCGACGTGTTACGTGGCGCCGGATCGTGGATCGACCGTGCAAACGCCTTCGTGATCGAAGTGCACCGTCGGCCGTACCTCGACGTGATCCAGCGAATGTTCGCGGATCATGGCGTCGCGTTGGTGCAGGTCAACCAACGACCGCTGCCGTTGCTCGGCCGCGGCATGCGCGATCTCGACAACTGGTGGCTGGTGTCGGACCTGGGGCGGTCGCCAACCACGTGACGCAACGATCGCGATCCTGGATTTGCTGCCAGATCGGCAGACGCGAACACTACGCCGTGCCGCGGGCCCTGCACAACGACGGCGTCCTTGACGGGCTAATCACCGATCGCTGGGCGGATCCCCGCAGCGTGATCGGAAGGGTAGCCGGGACACGATTGCACCAGCGCTTTCACCACGACCTGTGCAGTGTCCGAGTGTGGGCACCCAACGTCGCATCGCTGGTGTTGGAAGGATCGCTGCTGCTCTCCGGCACGGGCTCCTGGGACGCGATGATCGAGCGCAACGATTGGTTTCAGGATCGCGCCTGCGAGCAATTCGAAGTGTGGGCGCGGGACCGGGAACCCGGGATCCTTTTTGCGTACAGTTACGCCGCGAGGCGCCTGTTGACGGTGGCGCGGGCCCACGGCTGGACCACGGTGCTGGGACAGATCGATCCGGGACCCGTTGAAGAGCGACTGGTGGCGGAACTCCACGAGCGGCACCCCGATCTCGCTCCCGATTGGACGCCTGCGCCGGCCAGGTACTGGGACAATTGGCGAGCAGAATGGCAACTAGCCGAGCGCGTGGTAGTGAATTCCGAATGGTCGCGCATGTCGTTGCTCGAAGCGGGCGTGCCCGAGTCACTCATCAGAATTGTGCCGCTGGCCTACGAGTCATCGGCGACTTCGCGAACGCGGGACTTGACGGTGCGATACGACGACGCCCGGCCGTTGCGAGTGCTGTTTCTCGGGCAGATCAACCTTCGCAAGGGCGTCGCGGAGATGCTCGAGGCTGCTGAGATGCTACGTGGTGACCCCGTTCATTTCACGATGGTCGGCCCGATCCAAATCGCGCTGACCAAGATGATGCGCGAGCACCCACAAATCTCCTGGCGTGGGAGCGTGTCGCACGCCGACGCCGTGGCCCAGTTCGCTGCGGCGGACGTGTTCCTGTTTCCCACGCACTCTGACGGATTCGGATTGACCCAGCTTGAGGCGTTAGCGCACGGCCTACCCGTGATCGTGTCACGCCACTGTGGCCGCGTCGTGACGCATGGCCTGAACGGGCTGGTGCTAGAGGAGGTGACGTCCGCCGCGATTGTGGGGTCGATTCGCGAGCTGTTGCGTGACCCTGGCCGCCTGGACAGTATGACTCGCCACGCAATGGTGGATCCGTCGTTTTCCTTGTCGACCGTCGGGCGTCAGCTCCAGGCGGTTGTCGAATGAAAGACACCCTGCCGAAGGGCTACGGATCACCCACGAAGTTGCCTTGCGAGGATCAGCGCGAA
The DNA here is from genome assembly GCA_032155105.1 of Acidobacteriota bacterium. Taxonomy (GTDB): domain Bacteria; phylum Acidobacteriota; class Vicinamibacteria; order Vicinamibacterales; family UBA2999; genus 12-FULL-67-14b. The sequence continues at coordinate 3,945 of JALDXK010000240.1, read as the reverse complement.
CAGTGGCAGCGGGAGAACCGTGCGTGGTGGGAAGCCAACCCGATGCGCTATGACTGGAACGAGGCGCTCGCGGCATCAGAGTTTTCACGCGAATTCTATGGCGAGATCGATCGGCGATTCTTCGATGACGCCGCGCACTACCTGCCCCCGCGCGTGCGGCCATTCGATCGGCTGGTGCCGTTCGATCGGCTTGCCACGTGCGACGTGCTGGAGATTGGCGTTGGCAACGGCAGTCACGCGCAGCTATTGGCCCCGCATTGCCGCTCCTACACTGGTATCGATCTCACTGAGTATGCGGTGAAGAGCACGGCCACGCGCTTTGCGATGCTGAATTTACCTGGCCGGATTCTACAGATGGACGCCGAACAGATGGCGCTACCCGACGCGTCGTTCGATTTCGTCTGGTCCTGGGGCGTCATCCACCACTCCGCGGACACCGACCGCGTGCTTCGCGAGATGCACCGCGTATTGCGCCCCGGCGGCACCGCCACGGTGATGGTCTACCACCGCAGCTGGTTGTACACCTACGTCTACACGGGGCTGCTACGTGGCGTGCTTCAGGCGGGCTTCTTGCGGCACAACCTGCACGAACTGTTTCAGTTGAACACGGATGGCGCCATTGCGCGATTCTATCGTGCCGACGAGTGGGTGGCGCTCGCCGAGCGCTGCGGGTTCGCAGTCGACCACCTGCAGGTGATGGGGCAAAAGTCGGAGGTCGTCCTGCTGCCGGCCGGCCGCCTCAAGAACGCCTTGACTCGGCTCGTCCCCGACACGCTCTCGCGTGTCGTGACGAATCGACTGCGCCAGGGGTCCTTCCTCGTTACCCGACTGCGGAAGCCATGATCGACGCGGAGCGCACGATGCGCGTCGTATTCTGCTGGGCCGAGGTCGCCGGCTATAGCGCGGCGTGCTTTCAGGCGCTGCGCCGCAGACCGGCTCTTGACGTGCACGTGATTCATCCCGAGCGGCTGCTGCCTCGCCCGAACCCGTTCAGCGTCGCGCCGATGCTCGAAGGCGTCTCACACGAAATGTTCGACGCCTCCAGAGTTGATATCGACACGTACCTCTTGCAGACAGTGGCGTCGCGCCGGCCTGATGTCGTGGCGCTCTGCGGATGGATCTATTGGCCGTATACGCGACTCGTCAAGGCGAAGGCACTCGCCGACGCGCGCATCGTGCTGGGGATGGATACGCCGTGGCGCGGCACGCTTGCGCAACGCCTGGCACGGTTCCGGCTGGCAGCATTTGTCGACGGTCTCGATCTGGTGGTGACTGCCGGCGAACGCTCGTCTGAGTACGCTCGCCGCATCGGCGTGCCGAGTGCCCGTCTTCGCGCCGGATTTTACGGTTTCGACTTTGAGCGTTACGCCGCCGCTGCTCGCCGGCGGGAGTCGCCGCCGCCGCGGCGTTTCCTGTTCACCGGCCGTTACGCTAAGGAAAAGGATCTGGTCACGCTGCTGCGGGCGTACGAGGCCTACCGGAACAGCGTGACAGCCCCGTGGTCGCTCACCTGCGCGGGCGCCGGCCCGGAGGCGTATCGTCTTAAGGATGTGCCTGGGGTGACCGATGCAGGATTCAGGCAGCCGGATCAACTCGCAGATCTGTTTGCCTCGCACGGCGCCTTCGTTTTGCCGAGCCTTTTTGAGCCATGGGGTGTAGTGATCGCCGAGGCTGCGGCAGCTGGCCTCCCCGTGATCTGTTCGACGGCGTGCGGAGCCGCCGCGGACGTAGTTCGGCCATATTACAACGGCGTCATCGTGCCGCAGCAGGACGTCGATGCCCTCGCGCGCGCCTTGCGCTGGATGCACGATCACGAATCGGAGCTGGCGGAGATGGGGCGCCGTGGGCAGGCGCTGGCTGACGCATTCTCGGCGGAGGCGTGGGCGAAGCGCTGGCATCAATACCTCCTCGAGGTCATGGGCGGGCGCGGCGACGAGCAGGCGGACGGACATGGTCGCGTCAACGACGGACCGCGATGAAAACATCATGTGCGGCATAGCCGGGGTTCTTACTCAGCACGGTGACGCCGCGGCGCGCGCGCTGGCTCTGCACGCGATGCAGACCGCAGTGCGGCACCGCGGCCCGGATGATGCCGGTACGTGGACCGCCGCTTCCGGGGCCGCCAGCTTCGCGCACACGCGGTTAGCGATCCTCGACCCGACCCCGGCGGGACATCAGCCCATGTCGACGCCTGACGACCAGATCACGATTGCCTTCAACGGCGAGATCGTGAACTTTCAGGAGCTGCGACGATCCCTGAAGCAGCGCGGTGTGTGCTTTCGGACGCAAAGCGACACCGAGGTGATCCTCCGCGCCTACGAGACCGACGGGCTCGCCGCGCTTCACTCCCTGCGCGGCATGTTCGCGCTCGCAATATGGGATGCGCGTGAGAGCCTCTGCCTGTTGGCACGCGATCCGTTCGGCATCAAACCCCTGTATTACCATCAGGCCGACGGCGTATTGACGTTCGCATCGGAGATGGGTGCCTTGCTCGCGGGAGGCGTGCCGCCGCTCGTCGATCCAGCTGCCGCGTTCGCGTACTTCCGCTCCGGATCGGTTCCGGAGCCGCTGACGATAACTCGAAACGTCCGCGCGCTGGAGGCCGGTCACTACCTGATCTGGCGTAACGGACAGACCACCATTCAACGTTATTGGGGCATCGAGTTTCCCGAGACAATCCCCGCCGACGATCCTGCCGCTGTTACCCGCGCCGCGTTAATCGATTCGGTCGCGCAGCACCTCGTCAGCGATGTCCCGGTGGGTATCTTCCTGAGCGGCGGCATGGACTCGACGGCGATTCTGGCGCTCGCGCGGACGATACGCGGCGGCGAGCTGCGGACCTTCTCCCTCGCCTTTCCAGACTTCCCGCTCGACGAAGGCCCCCTGGCCCGGCGAACCGCGGCGCGCTTCGACACCGAGCACCACGAATGGGCGGTCAATGGACCAACGGCTGCGGAGCTATTCGATCAGTTCCTCACCGCCGCTGATCAGCCGAGCATCGACGGGTTCAACACGTTCCTGGTTGCGCGCCTGGCACAACGGCACGACACCAAAGTCGTGTTGTCGGGCCTCGGCGGCGACGAACTCTTTGGCGGCTATCCCTCTTTTCGCCGCGTGCCTCGGCTGGCCCAGCTCGCGCGGCTGGGGCGGTTGGGAAGGCCGCTCAGCACCGCTGCCTTGCGGATGGCCGGCGGCCTCGGCGGCTCTCGGGTGCGCCGACTCGACGATCTCATCTCGAGGCCCGCGAGTCTCGAAAACGCCTACGTGGTGTTCCGTGGCATCTACAGTGGCGAGGAGGCGGCGGCGCTCACGAACCACTACGTCGGACCGCACACCGTGATCGAGCCCCCGCGCGAGGAGGGCAGTGCTCCCACCGCCGAGGACCTTGTTAGTCACCTTGAATTGACGCGCTACATGCGCAATCAGCTGTTACGCGACAGCGATGTCATGAGCATGGCCGCCGGCGTCGAAGTGCGCGTGCCGTTCGTCGATCGGGTGCTGTTCGAGACCCTGGCCCGTGTGCCCGCCGCAGAGCGGCTTCAACGCGGCAAGGCGCTGTTGCGGCGAGCAGTCCCGGAACTTCCGGATTGGGTTGCCGGCCAGCCCAAACGCGGGTTTGTCCTGCCGTTCCAACAATGGCTCGAACGTGATTGGAGTCGTCGTCGAGTGGCAATCAACCCGCCGCCCGGCATCGTGATGGATACGCACTACCGTAAGTGGTCCGTGCTCGCCTTCGAGCGCTGGCTACAGCGAGTCAGCCCAGGACATGTCTGAGCCGATCGTCGAGCGGTCTGACGCGGGTCTCGGCTTCGCGGCCACGATAGTCTCGTTGCTGATTGCGCAGGCGATCTTTCCGGCCGATCCCAGTCCGCGAGGCGCACTGACGGTTCCTGCCTTGGTGCTTGGGGCGGGCATCCTCGTGGTGCCCGTGTCGCATGCGCTTCG
>JALDXK010000239.1:0-8293 GCA_032155105.1 Acidobacteriota bacterium | reverse complement strand
GGTGCCAATAGCGCAGTGCGACCCCTCATAGCTATTCTCGGGCCGACGGCCACAGGTAAGAGCGCGCTGGGGATTGCGATCGCCGAGCGGTTCGACGGCGAGATCATCAACTGCGATTCGACGGCGGTGTATCGCGGCTTCGACATCGGTACCGACAAGGTGCCGATGCACGAACGGCGCGGCATCCGGCATCACCTGATCGACATCGCCGACCCCACCGACGAATACACCGCGGCGCAGTTCGGGCGCGACGCCGCAGCCGCCGTCGACGACATTCACGCCCGCGGCAAGCTGCCGATCCTGGTCGGCGGCACCGGGTTTTACTACCGCGCCTTGACCCGCGGGCTGTTTCCCGGTCCCGGGAAGGACGCCGCGCTGCGCGCGCGTCTCGAACAGAGCGCCAATCGCAAAGGCGTCGAGCACCTGCACTGCATGGTGCGCCGCGTCGATGCGGAGTCGGCTTCGCGCATCCAGGCGCGCGATCGCAAGCGGCTGATCCGGGCCCTCGAGGTGTACTTCCAGACCGGCCGGCCGCTGACGGCGCATTTCGACGAGACCGTGTCGCCGCTGAGCAAGGATGTGCAGGTTGGCGCGGTCGCCCTGCGCATGCCGGCGCCGTGGTTGGCCGAGCGGCTCGCCCGCCGCGTGGATGCGCAGTTCGAAGCGGGGCTGCTCGACGAGGTCCGGGCCCTGCTGGCGTCGGGCGTTCCGCCCGAGGCGCGGCCGTTCGGCGGACTGGTGTACCGGCAGGCCATGGAGCACCTGCGGGGCCTTCGAGATGAGGCGGCCACGCGCCAATTGATCGCGCAAGAGAACCGAAAATACGCGCGTCGGCAGTTGATCTGGTTCCGAAAAGAGCCTAACCTTGTCTGGTTTGAAGGTCCCGGCACTAACGCCGAAGTGCAGGACAGCGTGATTAGTGAGCTGACCGCGCGGGACCTGTTGAAGGATGGGACCCATGTCGCCGATTCCTGAAGCGAAGACCGGTGCCCCGAATATTCAGGACGTGTTCCTGAATTATGCCCGCCGTGAAAAGTTACCGGTCACCGTGCACCTCCTGGATGGCCGGGAGTTCGAGGCCCGTATCAAGAACTTCGATCGGTTCGCGCTGATCGTCGAGCATTCGGGCATGGATCACCTTATTTTCAAGCACGCGATCGCGACGATCCGCACCCCCCGCAGCGTGCCGAACTACTTTTCGTCACACCATCCCTGACGCGTGTTCGCGCGCGTTATCGTCATCGTGCTCGACAGCGTGGGCATCGGCGAACTGCCGGATGCCCCGCTGTACGAGGACCAGGGCAGCAACACGCTCGGCAACATCGCCGCCGCGGTCCCGCTCCACATTCCCAATCTCGCGGGGATGGGCCTGGCGAAGCTGGTGTCGCTCACCGGCCCGGCTTCCGCGACCGCGACCGGCGCCTACGGCCGCATGGCAGAGCAATCGGCGGGGAAGGATTCCGTCACCGGCCACTGGGAGCTGATGGGGGTCGTGCTCGAGCGCCCGTTCCCGACCTTCCCGAACGGATTTCCAAAGGATCTGATCGACGAGTTCGAAGCGCGCATCGGGCGAAAGTCGATCGGCAACGTGGTGGCGTCGGGCACGGCGATTATCGACGAGCTTGGACCGCAGCACGTCGAAACCGGCTTCCCGATCGTCTACACGTCGGCCGATAGCGTGTTCCAAATCGCCGCGCACGAAGGCATCGTGGCGGTTCCGCAGCTCTACAAGTGGTGCAACGTCGCCTATGACCTGGCGGTGAAGGGGCTGGGCCTCGGGCGCGTGATCGCGCGGCCGTTCATCGGCTTGCCCGGATCGTTTCAGCGCACCGCCAACCGCCACGACTACGCGATGCCCCCAACGGCCGAGACGCTGCTCGATCGGCTGCTGGCCGCCGGTCACCGCGTCTCCTCAATCGGGAAGGTGTCGGACCTGTTCGCGGGCCGGGGCATCTCCGAGTCGCACCCGACGAAGAGCGATGCCGACGGCGTGGACCGCATCGAGGAGTTGATGACCACGCAGTCGAACGGGTTGATCTTCGCCAACCTGGTGGACTTCGATACCGTGTACGGCCATCGCAACGATCCGCAGGGCTATGCCACGAACCTCGAACGGTTCGATGCCCGCGTCCCGGGCCTGCTGGCCAAGCTCCGCGACGATGATCTGCTGGTGATCACGGCGGATCACGGCAACGATCCAACCACGCCCAGCACCGATCATTCCCGCGAGCACGTGCCGGTGCTGCTGTATGGACGCAAGGTCGCGGCGGGAACGGATCTCGGCACCCGGAGGACGTTTGCTGATTTGGGTCAGACGCTGGCCGAGATTTTCGGTGTCGGTCCGCTGGCCCACGGCACGAGCTTCATTCCTGCCCTGAGCAGGCCCGAGACTTCTGGCTCGGGCGACTCGAAGGGCACGACATAATGGGTCGCGTATGAGCCCGTCGATCCGCGAACAACTCGAGCAGCGTGAACGGGACATCCTGGCGCCGCAGGCGACGAAGAGCGCCAACAGCAAGGGGCGGGTGCGGCGCGAGGACGAAGACCCGATCCGCCCGGCGTTCCAGCGCGATCGCGATCGCATCATCCACACAAAGGCATTCCGGCGCCTCAAGCACAAGACCCAGGTCTTCTTCTCGCCGGCCGGCGATCACTACCGCACGCGGCTGACGCACACCCTCGAAGTGGCGCAGATCGGGCGGACGATTGCGAAGGTGCTGCATCTGCACGAGGAACTGACGGAGGCCATCGCGCTCGGCCATGACCTGGGCCACACGCCGTTCGGCCACGCCGGCGAGCGCGTGTTGAGCGATCTCGTGCCCGGCGGCTTCAATCACTACGAGCAGAGCCTGCGCATCGTTGACGTGCTGGAGAACGATCGCGAGGGCCTGAACCTGACATGGGAAGTGCGCGACGGCATCGCCCGCCATTCGAAGGGCAAGCACGGCATGCCGGTGGGTGCAGCGCCGGAGCATCGGGCCAGCACCATTGAAGGCCAGGTGGCACGCGTCGCCGACATCGTCGCCTACGTGAATCACGACATCGACGATGCCGTGCGCGCGGGCATTCTGAGTGAGTCGGCCCTGCCGAAAGACGCGGTACAGCTGCTGGGCCACACGTCGTCCGAACGCATTGGCAAGCTGGTCACCGACGTCGTGCACCAGACGATGAGCGGCGGCGTGTCGGAGATTCGGATGAGCGATCCGGTGCTGCATGCGCTGGTCGATCTCCGCAGTTATTTATTCGAGGCGGTCTACGAAAACCAGGTCGCTACGGCGGAGTTCGCCAAGGCGGCGGGCATTCTCGGGGGCCTTTGGGAAAAGGTTCGCCAGCGCCCCGAGGATTTCCTCGATCTCCGTACGGTGGAGAAGGAAGGCGTCGACGTTGCGGCGCAAGACTTCCTCGCCGGCATGACGGATCGTTACGCTGTTCGGCTGTTCGAAGAACTCTTCATCCCGAAGCCGTGGGTTGAAACCGGCCGCCGGCCGGACTAGGCCACCGATTAGCGCCGATTAGATGTCGATTATTTCCGCCGCTTCAAGGCCACCGATTGACGCCGATTGGGCGCCGATTGTTTCCGCAGCCTACTAGGCGAGCTCGACGGCTTCGTTGCGCGACTTCGAGTTGCGCGAGTTGCGCGAGCGGCGCCCGGCCTTGTCCTGATACATGCGCTCGTCGGCGGCGACCAGCAACTGGTCGAAGCTGCGGCCGTCGTCGGGGAAGCGCGCGCAGCCGGCGCTGATCGACAGCGGCACGAGCACGCCGGTCCGCGGTTCGAACGGATACGCGCTGACGGCGTTCTGCAGGTCCGCGACGCGGCGATCCTGGTGGTCCGGATTGCAGTCCCACAACACGACGATGAATTCGTCGCCGGCAAAGCGCGCGCACAGGTCGCCTTCGCGCACCGTCGAGCGGAGCACCGCGCCCACGGCGCGCAGCGCCCGGTCGCCCGCCTCGTGGCCGTAGGTATCGTTGATTTCCTTCAGGCGATCGAGATCGAGCACGACCAGGCTCGCCTGGCTGCGGTGGTCGCTGCAGCGCGCCAGGCCCGTGGCGAACTGCCGATCGAACGAGCGGCGGTTGGGCAGGCTGGTCAGCGCGTCGGTCTGCGATTCGTGCTGCGTCTGTTCGTAGCGCGTCGAATTGAAGATGACGGCGGCGGCCTGTTCGCTCACACGGCCGAGGACGCGGCGATGCTCGTCTGAGAACGCCTTCGGCCGCGTGTGATAGACCACCATCGCGCCGATCAGGCGGTCGCCGTACGTGAGGGGGCAGGGCAACGCCGCCGCGAGATCCTCGCCACGGCCGGCGCGGCCGTCGGCGCAGGACGGCAGGCGCAATGACAACTCGCTCCACGACTTCGGCGCCCACTTGAACAACGCCTCGGTGCCGGGTCCCTGTGCGTAGCGGCAGATGAAGCCCTGCTCGTCGTTGCCGAGGAACAGCGCGCAGGTCACGAACGGCACCAGCCGGTTCACCTTGTCGTGAATGAGGACCATGGCGTCGTCGACCGCGAGGCTCGAGCCAAGCGCCTGCGCGAGCTCGTAGAGCACTTGTTCCTCGCGATGCGTGCCGCTGATGTCGTCCAGGGCGCGCGTGTCTTTCACGACGACCTCGTCGTCGAATGCCGTGGTGGCGGCGGCGGGCGTGTGGAGGCGGGCGATGAACACGTCGACGAGCCGCGGATCGAACGCCGAGCCGGCAAGCTGTCTCAGTACCGCGGCGGCCGCCATTTCGGTCCGTGCGGGCCGATAGGGCCGCTCGGTCTGCAACGTGCTGAAGCAATCGGCGATCGCGATCACGCGGGCGCCGAGTGGAATGTCTTCGCCGCGCAGGCCGCCGGGATAGCCAGTGCCGTCCCAGCGCTCGTGATGGCACAGCACCAACTCCGCGACATTGCCGCTAAATGGCACATCACGAAGAATCTCCGCGCCCACGCGCGGATGGATCTTCATCCGTTCAAGTTCTTCCGGCGTCAGCCCCTCGCTCTTGGCCAGGATGTGTTCAGGCACTGCCATGTTGCCGATGTCGTGCAGCAACGCAGCGGTGCGCACGGTTTGCACCTCGGCGTCGGACATGCCGGCGGCGTCGGCGAGGATCGTGGCGAACTGCTGGATCGAGCGCACGTGCTCGGGCGTGCAACCCGCCTTGGCTTCAATGGCGAGTGCCAGCGCCTCGATGGTCGCAACTTGCACGTCCATGGCCTTCCGGGTCTCGTTCTGCTCCTCGCGCAGGCGGGCGACGATCATGTGATAGCTGCGGAACACGAGATACATCGGCACCGCCAGCAGCAGCAGCCACACGAAGAGGCCACGCTCCCAGGTCACGGCGGCAGCCACCGCGAGGGCGGCACCGGCCAGGTAGCTTGGCGCGCTCCACAGGAAGTTCCGGTGCCAGACCGACAGGATGGGCTGTCGCGTCGTTAACGCCACCACGGCGGCGACGAGCATCGTGTTGACAAAGAAGTAGAGAGGCGCGGCGATGGCCGCGGCCTTCAGGAGCGAGGAGATGCTGTTGCGATCCGCGCCGATGACCGTCATGAACGGCAGGCTGGCGACGGTCACGGTGATCGCCAGCGACGCCGTACTGAACACGACGCGGTGCAACGGGTTGCGGGCGTTGGTGCGAATGGTGCACTGCGCGATCGCGCTCAGCACGGCAACCCACACCGCAGGGGCGTTGCCGAACAGCGCCCAGAAGTTCACGACGTGCGCGAGCGACAGATTCGATTTCGATTGGCCGCGGCCGAGGGGTAGTTCGATCTTTGCCGCGGAGGCGGCGATGGCCAGGGTACTGAGGAGCACGAAGAGCACGAGCTGTTCAGTGGTCACCGTGTTGATCGACCACACCAGGCACGCTGCGCCGGCCACACTCACACCCACGACGTACGCACGCGCCATCAGCGGCAGCGCGGCGAGCGTCGGCCGATCGGACTTACGGCGGCCAAGGGCGGAGGTCATGGCATCGGCTCCTATCTAGACCGCCGACCCTGTCCATATATGACTTGAGATGACATTAAGGTCACGATGTGCCTGTCTGCATTCGGCGTGCCTGATCTCTGCTATTGGACGATTGCACGTCGATCGCGACGGCAGATTCGCAATAAAGGCCGCAAATACACGGTAAGTGCGGTCGGACAGAAAGCTCATCCTCGGTGAAGTCTTTCAACGAACAGAACTGGAAAGGACACAAAATGTCCTGTTTACAGACAATGAATCACAGGATCTGAAGGCAATGCCTTACGGTGGCACAGCGGTTTACGATGTCAGGACGCGCATGACTGTGAAAATCCTCGGCTTGCACCACGTGACGGCGACAGTCGACGACGCCCAACCCGATCTCGACTTCTGTATATCGGTGCTCGGGCTGCGGCTCGTTAAGAAGACCGTCAACTTCGACAACCGTCGCGTCTATCACTTCTATTACGGGAGCGAGGTCGGCGCCCCGGGCACCATTTGGACGACGTTCCCTTACAAGGGCCACGGCGTGCGGGAAGGCATCAAGGGCGCAGGGCAAGTGGTGACGACCGCGTTCTCCGTACCGGTTGGATCGCTGGAATTCTGGCGCAATCGCTTTCGCAAGCAGGCAATTGTCTGCAACGATCTCGAAGCCTATTTCGGCGAGGCCATGATCGGCTTCAACGACCCCAGCGGCCTTCGCGTGGAGCTCATCGCCAGCGATCGCGACGCACGGGTACCGTGGACGGCGACGGTAGGAAAGGCGGAGGCCATTCGCGGCATCCACAGCGTGACGATGGAAGTGCACCACGCCTCGCCCTCGATCGATTTCCTGACGAAGGTGCTCGGCTGGAATGTGGTGGTCGCCAAGGACAACCGCACCCGATTGGCGGCGAACGGCGACAGACCCGGACATTTCATCGACGTGGTGGAAGACCCGGGCGCGCCGGCGGCGACGAACGGCGTCGGCACGGTGCATCACGTTGCGATGGCGATCGGCAGCGATGAAGAACAAGTGCGGCTTCGCGAGGAACTCCTCGCGCTGGATGTGCATGTGACCGAGGTCCGGGACCGCAGCTACTTCAAGTCGATCTATTTCCGCGAACCGGGCGGCGTGCTGTTCGAAGTCGCCACCATGACCCCGGGCTTCACGGTGGACGAACCCGCGGCCACATTGGGCCGCGAGCTGAAGCTGCCGCCCTGGGAGGAGCCCCACCGTAGCGTCATCGAGGCGGGCCTGGCTACCATTCACCATTCTTAACGCGCGACGGTCGTCCGCCTTCGCCGGACGTATCTGCCAGCCGGCTTCGGCGGACATGCGCTGCCCGGCTGCGCGGGCGCGCGCATGGTATACTGAAAAGTCTGGTCTGGCGGCGGAATAGGCCGCATGTACCAGTTGGGTAACGACTTAGCGCGGCGTAACGCGCTGAGGACACGCAGATGCGCCTCGAGCTATCCCACATCCGGCAGCCGGAGACCGAGTTCGGCAAGGTCTTTCAACCGGCAGACGTGCACGGCAGGGACGAGGAGTATCGCGTTACAGCCCCGGTAGACCTCCGGATGGTGATCCACAAGGATCACGATCGCTTCCGGCTGGTCGGCACCGTGAAGACGGCCCTCGAGTTGGCGTGCAGCCGCTGTCTCGAGCCCTTCACCTTGCCGGTCGATCGCGAATTCGACTTGCGTTACCTGCCCGCGGGCGCGGCTGAGCCCAAGGCGGATGGCGACGAGGAGACCGAGGTCGAAGACGACGATGTGGCGATGACGTTTTATCGCGACGAACAGATCGACTTGAACGAACTGCTGCGGGAACAGTTCTACCTGGCGCTGCCGATGAAGCCGTTGTGCTCTGAGGACTGCAAGGGAATCTGCCCGCAATGCGGAACCAACCGGAACACCGCCTCCTGCACCTGCACGCCGCAGTGGGAAGACCCCCGGATGGCTGGCTTGAAGACGTTGTTAGAAAAGCGAAAGCACGACGATGCCTAATCCAAAACGCCGACACTCCAAGACCCGCGGTCGCAAGCGCCGCACGCACGACGCGCTCAAGGCCACCACACCCGGCCTGTGCCCGCAGTGCGGTGAACCGAAGGCCGCGCACCGCGTGTGCGCCTACTGCGGTCACTATCGCGCACGTCAGGTTCGTCCAGTCGACGAAGACTAGCCACCGATTAGACACAGATTAGACGCAGATTGATGCGCATTGCCGTTGACGCAATGGGCGGCGATCATGCGCCGGCGCGGCCGGTCGATGGCGCGCTGGCTGCGGCGCGCAATCTCGGTCTCGGTATCGACCTGGTCGGCCGCGCGGATCTGATCGACGCGGAGCTCCAACG
>JALDXK010000238.1:0-8294 GCA_032155105.1 Acidobacteriota bacterium | reverse complement strand
CCCCCGCCCTGCTACTTGACCGTGATCAACATGCCTTCGGCCAACTGCTCCGGCGGCGAGATCACCACTTGATCGCCGCCCTTCAATCCGGCGACCACCTCGAGGCGATCGCCGTCGGTGCCGCCGGTCTTGATGGCGCGCCGCTCGACGCTGTTCTGCCGCACGACGAACACGAAGTCCGCACCATCGGCGGACTTCACCGCCGCCTTCGGCACCAGCGTCACCGCCTGCGCCACCGGCGCGGAGGCCGCTTCGGCTTCGCGGAGGAACGTGACCTTCACGCCCATGTCGGGAAGGATGCGCGGATCGAGCTTCTGAAAGCCGATGCGAACGAGCACCGTGGCTTTCTGACGATCGGCGGTCGGCACGAGCGTGATGACGTTGGCGGGAATCTGAAAGTCCGGGTAGGCGTCGAGCACCGCCGTCACCGGCTGCCCCGCGCGCACGCGGTTGATGTAGCTCTCGTTGACGTCCACTTCGATCTCGAGTGACCGCATGTCGACAATGGTGCTGATGCCGGTGCGGGTGAAGCCACCGCCCGCGGAGACGGGGGAGACCATCTCGCCGGCTTGCGCGTCCTTCGAAATCGCCACGCCGCTGAACGGCGCGCGAATGATCGTGTCGTCGATCGCCGTCTGCTGCATCGCGATCTGGCTTTCCGCGACCTTGACCTGCTCCTGCGCCGACGCGATGCGCGCCACCAGCGAGTCGACTTCCGCCCTCGCGTTGTCGATGTCGTTCACCGTGTTGAGTCCGTCCTTGCGCAGCCGTTCCTGCCGCTGCATTTGCACGCGAGCCTGCTCCAGGCGCACCTCGCTCTCGGGGATTTGCCGCTTCGCGGCTTCGAGCTGGGCGCGGTACAGCCTCAGCGCCGCCTGCAGCGTGGAATCGTCGAGTCGCGCCAGCACCTGGCCCTCGCGGACCGCCATGCCTTCCTCGACGTTGACCTCGATCACCTTGCCCGTGACCTTGGACGACACGGTGGCGCGGCGACGCGCGGTGACGTAGCCCGACGCGTTCAGCACCGACGCCTGGGTGCCGGCCGCGCGCTCGCTCACCGTGGCGACCTCCACTTCAACCGGCCGTTCGCGGTTGAGCCAATACCAGCCTCCGGCGCCGCCGGCGATGAGGAGGAAGGACAGGACAAGCCATTTGGCCCACCGGCCGCTATTGGCGTCGAGTGGTTCGCGCTCGATGCGCAAGGCCGACAGGTCGTCTTTCGGGTCAGACACGGATCAGCTACCTCGAATGAGCCCATAATGCTATGCGAAGAAAAAGCGAATAGCAATCCTCCCGCTCGCCCTGTAATTACGTCGTTCGGCTTCGTTGGTTTTCGACACCGCGCTCAGCGGCAGGCTGGAAGAGATGAGCGGAGGGAATCAGCGCTTCGCCGGTCCGCCTGCGCCCGGCGGCTTTGGCGGGCTTCGGCGAGACAGGTTATCTGGCTTGTCGCCCAACCGGCCGGCCTGCTGGACCGCCCGGCGCAGGAGGAACTCGATCTGCGCATTGAGACTGCGCAGATCGTCGTTCGCCCAGCGCTGGACGGCGTCGAGCACCGTGGGGTCGATGCGAAGCAGGAACGGTTTACGCTCGGCCACGGCCGGACCTACTGATAGATCGTTCCCGTGTTGATCACAGGTTGGGTGTTGCGATCACCACACAACACGACCAGCAGGTTGCTGACCATCGCCGCCTTCCGCTCTTCGTCGAGCTGGATGATCGACTTGGCCGACAGCATGTCGAGCGCCATTTCGACCATGCCGACCGCGCCTTCGACGATGCGCTGGCGGGCGGCGATGATGGCGCCGGCCTGCTGCCGCTGCAGCATCGCCGCCGCGATCTCGGGGGCGTAGGCGAGATGGCTGATGCGTGCTTCCAGCACCTCCACGCCGGCCTTGGTCAGCCGCTCGTGGATCTCACGCTTGAGGTGTTCGGCCACCGCGTTGGTGTGGCCGCGCAGCGACACGTGCTGATCGTCGTGCGCGTCGTAGGCGTAGCTGGTGGCGAGGTTGCGCAGCGCCGCTTCGCTCTGCACCTTCACGTAGTGCTCGTAGTCGTCCACTTCGAACACCGCTTCCGCGGTCTCGAACACCTTCCACACCACGACCGCGGCGATCTCGATCGGGTTGCCGTCGATGTCGTTGACCTTGAGGTGCGAACTCTCGAAGTTGCGGACGCGCAGCGACACTTTCTTCTTGCTCAGGAAGGGATTTGCCCAGCGGAGGCCCTGGAGCTTCGCGGTGCCTTTGTATTCACCGAACAGTTGCAGCACTTTGCCCTCGTTCGGGTTGACCATGAACAGGCCCGCGAGCAGGAAGGTCAGGACGGCGAAGGCCAATGCCGCGGCGATGATTTCCGGAACTGATTCCGACCGGATGTTCATGACGAGCATCCAGATCGAGGCCGCCTGGGCGGCGAGGATGACGAACAGGACCGGCAGGCCGGGCATTCCGTTGAAGGCGCGTTCGCGAATCATGGACGGGTCCCTCCTTGAAGAGATAGCAATGTGATATCAGATTGCTATCGTTTGTCAAGTGGGCAGTTGAAAGTTGACGGTTGCCAGTTGAGTTGGCTAGCGGAGTTGGCCAGTGGACAGTTTCAAGTTGCGTTAAGCTGAACGCCATGGCGAAGCTCACCAGCGAACGCGAACTCGAGTGCCCCTGCTGCGGCGCGGTGTTGACCGTCGACCTCAACCTCGGCCGTATCGTCAGCCACGAGGCGCCGCCAAACCCCGATCGCCCGGAGCTCGACAACGCGCAGAAGATCCTCGCCGAGCAGGCCGCCCGCCGTGACGCACTCTTCGAGCAGTCGTTCCAGAACGAGAAGAACAAGGGCGACGCGCTGTCGAAACGCTTCGAAGAGGCGTTGAAGGAGGCGAAGAAGGAACCGGTCTCCAAGCCGCTGCGTGGCTTCGATCTCGACTAGCTGATGGCAGACGAGCCGAAGCGCACGCGCACGGTGCGCGTGGCCACCTACAACATTCATCGCGCCCGCGGCCTGGATGGGCGCACGAGGCTCGAACGCATCGCCAGCGTCCTGGCGTCGATCGACGCCGACATCGTCGCGCTACAGGAAGTGGTGGGCGCCAGTCCGCTCAAGCCCGGCCAGGCCGCCGAGCTCGGTGCCGCCCTCGGCATGGGCTGGGTGATGGCGCCGACGCGGCACCTGCGCACGGCGCTCTTCGGCAACGTCGTCCTGAGCCGTTTTCCGGTCAAGCATCACGTGCAGTATGACCTGACGTGGAAGACGTGCGAACACCGCGGCGTGCAGCGCGTGGACGTCGCCATGGAGGACGATACGCTGCACTTCTACAACGTCCATCTGGGCACCTCGCTGCTCGAGCGCCGCCATCAGGCCGTCAAGCTCGCCTCGATCGTCCACGACCGCCGCGTGGCAGGCCCGAAAATCGTGCTCGGCGACTTCAATGAATGGGCGCGCGGCATGGCGAAGGACGTCCTTGCCGAGCGGCTGCAATCGATCGACCTCAGTAAGCACCTGAGCCGGCGCAGGACGTATCCGGGATTCTTTCCCATCCTGCACCTCGACCACATCTATTACGAGGGGAAGGTCGACGTGCTGAAAGTCAGCCTGCCCCGGGATCGCATGGCGCTCATGGCCTCTGATCACCTGCCGCTCGTTGCGGACTTGCGCATCGGCTTCGAGTAGAACTCGGCGGGTAACGGCTCCCACTTCTCTTTGCCGCGGTAATACGTCGGCTTCCGGTCATCGTGACTCGCGCGGTACTCCGTGTACTTGTGCAATAACTGTCGATACCTCTCGTCCGAGCTCTTGATCTTCTTGTGCGGCAGATCGATCAGCATCTGCTCGACCTTCCACACGTTCTTCGCCGTCAGCCGCCAGTCGTAGTCGGGCAGTTGCGTCCGCAGATCGGCGAGCCCGAAGCCCCGCAGTCGGCCGGTGTAATCGACATACCCGTCGTAGTAGCTCTTCGCCAGCGCCCGTGGAGAGCGGAAGAGCGGCTTGCGGCCGTGCAGCCCTGGATCTCTCGAGCGGGCAACCGAGCCCCAGCCGCTCTCGTGCCGATAGACGAAGATTACGTGATCGAGCCAGTCTTTCGACTCGAGGCTCATCACCAGCGGCGGATAGCCGTGCTGTTCCAGCACCACTGCGGCGAACAGCGCCGCCTCCATGCAATGCGCTGTCTTCAGCCGCACCACCGGCCGGAAACTGTGCTGGGTCTCGCCGTCTTGTTCGGTGTTGTAGCGAAGCGCGTTCAGCCAGCGTTGCACTTTCGACGGCGTGTTGAGCCGTGCGATCAACCCGCGCTCGACGCGCGTGAACGCCAGCCGCGGCGGCTCAGCTCTTGGCAAGCGCCGCCTTCAGCTCCCGGACCAGGTCCTCGGCCGTCCACGCGTTGCTGTCGAGGATCGCGGTCACGCGTCCCGCCGGGTCGACGATCGCAGTTCGGAGGTTGTGCGTGATCGTGCCGTCCTTTTCGCGAATCACGTTGACCCCGAACCGGGCCGCGAACCGATCGACGATGGATTGGTCAGCCGTCGCGAACCGCCACGTTGCCGGCTCCGCACCGAGCGTGCTGGCGTGCGCCTTCAGCACCGCGGCACGATCGTACTGCGGGTCGAAGCTGATCGACCACAGCCGCATCTTGCCGGCGAGTGCCGGATCCTTCGCGGCCAGCGCCCGGACCTCGGCAAACCGCCGGTCCATCAACGGGCAGTATTGCGGGAGCGGGCAGCGCGTATAGATAAAGGTGATGGCCGTCACCGAGCCGGCAAAGGCCTTGATCGAGATCGGCTGGTCATGCTGGTCGACCAGCTCCGTGTCGGGCACGGCGTCGCCGGGCGCGAGCAGGTCGATGCCCGCCGCGGGCGGAATCGTGGTGCGCGCGTCTTCCGGCAGTGGCGCGGACCCGGTCTTGGTGATCACGGTCAGGTACGCGAGCTCCGCTTCCACGACGAGCGTCGCGGTGATCAGGTCGCCCGGCGCGCGGTCCTTCAGCAGCGCCACGTCTTTCACCGAGTACGGCATCGTCATGGCGGGCATGAAGCCGGGAATGTCCTCGTGATTGACCAGGATCTCGCGCGTCTCCGGCTGCACGGCGAGCACCTGGCCCTTCAACTGGTAGGTCCGGGCCTGCGGCGCGCGGCTGCACCCTGCGGCCAGCACCAATCCCACCATCAGCACTCGGCAAATGATCATCAATCTGAAATCTGCGATCTAAAATTATACTGCCCTCCGGATGATCCTGATTGGCACCAGCGGCTATAACTATCCCGAGTGGAAGGGGAGCTTCTATCCCGCCGATCTGCCGGCCACCAAGTTCCTGCCGTACTACGCGAGCCGGTTTCCCACGGTGGAGATCAACTACACCTTCTACCGGATGCCGACGCCGAAGCTGGTCGCCGGATGGCGCGCGCAGGTGCCCGAGACGTTTCGCTTCACGCTGAAGGCGCCCAAGCGGATCACCCACGATCGCCGGCTGCGTGCCGCCGACGTGTCCGAATCGCTTCAGGGGTTCATCACCGCCGCCGCCGAGCTCGGTCCGCAACTGGCCGCGCTGCTGTTCCAGCTGCCGCCCAACTTCAAGAAGGACGTCGGCCTGCTCAACGAGTTCCTGTCGCTGCTGCCGCCAAAGATCACCGCCGCGTTCGAGTTCAGGAACGACTCGTGGCTGGCAGACGACGTCTACGACGCGCTCGGCGCGCGCAACATCGCCTTGTGCATCGCCGACAGCGAGCAGCGTGAAACACCGCTCGTGACGACGGCGACGTATGCCTACCTGCGGCTGCGTGATGAAGGCTACGGCGACGGCGACATCGCGCAGTGGGCCGGCACCGCGCGGACGCTCGGCGAGTCAGCGTCCGACGTGTTCGTGTATTTCAAGCATGAAGACGAAGGCAAGGGCGCCGCCTTCGGTCAACAGATGATGGAGCTCATCAAACAATCATGACGATCTCAGATCTCAGATTTACGATTGCAGATTTGTTGAAGATTGGAGGATTGCTGATTGGGCTCGCCGGGTGCTCATCGCCACCCGCGTCCACCGAGAAGCAACCAGAAGCCACGCCGGCGCCGAGGGTGGATGTGGTCGAGTTGAGCGCCGTCGATGCGACGGATCGCATGGCGGCCGGCACCCTGACCTCCGAGGCGTTGACGCGCGCGTACCTCCAGCGCATTACCGACGTCGATGACGGCGGCCCGCAGCTCGGCTCGGTGATCGAAGTGAATAAGCGCGCGATCGACGAGGCGCGGGTCCGCGACGAGGAGCGCAAGGCCGGCAAGGTGCGCGGCGCGCTGCACGGCGTGCCGATCCTGATCAAGGACAACGTCGACGTCGCCGGCATGGTGAACTCCGCCGGATCGCTCGCCATGGCCGAGCACCGGCCGAAGCAGGACGCCTTCATGGTCACCCGGCTGCGCGACGCGGGCGCGGTGATCCTCGGCAAAACCAACCTGAGCGAGTGGGCCAACTTCCGCTCGACGCGCTCGACCTCGGGCTGGAGCTCTCGCGGCGGGCAGACCAAGAACCCGTATGTCCTCGATCGCAATCCGTGCGGATCGAGCTCTGGTACCGGCACTGCGATCGCCGCCAGCCTCGGCGCCATTGGCGTCGGCACCGAAACCGACGGCAGCATCATCTGCCCGGCGTCGGTAGCTGGTCTCGTGGGGTTGAAGCCGACCGTCGGCCTGGTCAGTCGTTCTGGGATCATCCCGATCTCGGTCTCTCAAGACACCGCGGGTCCAATGGCGCGCAGCGTCGCCGACGCGGCGCTGCTGCTCGGCGCGATGGCCGGCATCGACACCGCGGATCCGGCAGGCAAGGCGGCGGAAGGCAAGATCGCCGCCGACTACACCACGTTCCTGAAACCTGATGCGTTGAAGGGAAAGCGCTTCGGCGTGCTGCGCCAGGCGATGGCGTTTCACCCCGACGTCGACGCCGCGATGGGCCGCGCCATCGACGCGATCAAGGCCGCTGGCGCCGAGGTGATCGACGTGAAGGTGCCGGCCTACAACGACTGGAACGACGCCGAGTTCACGGTGCTGCTGTACGAATTCAAGGACGGCCTCAACACCTACCTGAAGAACAGCGGAGCGCCGCACGCGACGCTCGAGGCTCTGATCGCCTACAACAAGTCCAATGCCGATCGCGTGATGCCGACCTTCGGGCAGGAGATTTTCGAGCAGGCACAGGCCAAGGGCTCGTTGAGCGATGCCGCGTACCTCAAGGCGCGCGACGGCGCGCTGCGGCTTGCCGGCCGCGATGGCCTCCTGGCCACGTTGACGAAGTCGAAGCTCGACGCGGTGATCGCGCCGAGCATGTCTCCGGCGTGGCCGACCGATCACGTGCTGGGCGATCACTTCGTCGGGGCCGGTTACGGGATGGCCGCGGTGGCGCGCACGCCGAGCCTGACGGTGCCGATCGGCGCCACGCGCGACCTGCCGCTCGGCCTCACGTTCATGGGCCCGGCGTACAGTGAAGGCGAATTGCTCGGGTATGGCTACGCGGTTGAGCAGGTGCTGAAGGCGCGCAAGGCGCCGGCGTTCAAGCCTACGCTCGAAGCTTCGCGGTAGTGAGCGGGTGCTCGCGCCGGCGGCGGAGCAGGCGGAACGGCCACGGGAGCGCCGGCCAACGATAGCGGAGCATCAGCATCTTGCCGGGACGCAATCCCTCGTCTTGCACGGCCGGTGCGCGGCGTCGGTCGATCGCTGGCGGCGGTGCGGCTTCCGCGTCCGCTGAGAATACTTGCGCGTTGCGGCGAATCTGCTCGGCCACGCGCCACGCAATCTCATCCATGATCTCGGCGCTGAGGGGCCCGTCGCCCAGGCCGGGTAGCGGGGGCTGCGGCGCACGGTCGCTCGCGCGGCGGCGCGGATGCGTCAGCCGCGTGTCAATCTCCTCCATCGTCGCGTCGAGCTCCGACTGCCAGTCGAGGTGTGGCAGTGTTTCACTCTTTTTCGCGTTATCGCTCGACATCACACACGCCCAGCGACACGCAGGAGTTCCTGCATGCCTCGGAGTATCGGCGGTGCAATCGTGTGCCGCTAGGGCACCGATTGACGCCGATTGGGCTCCGATTATTTCAGGATCCTGGGAGACCGGCGCGGCGAGGGTTGCCGCATCTCCTTACGCCTCCATGTGCGAGGCGAGAAATTCCACCACGACCTTCTCAGCGAAGTATCCATCGTATCCGTTGGGAGGCTCGACGAAGGCGCAGTGGCCGCCGTGCGGCGTGATCAGCGTGGTGATGTGTGCATTGCTGCGTACCGCTGGCGCGTCGAAGATCTCCGGCGGCACGAACGGATCGTCGGGGGCG
>JALDXK010000237.1:0-8310 GCA_032155105.1 Acidobacteriota bacterium | reverse complement strand
CCGGGTCCGTAGATCTGGTTGCCGTGCGAGTGATCGAAATGGAAGTGCGAATTCACCACGTAGCGAATCGGCTTCGGCGTGACCTTCTTGAGCTCCTCGCGCAGCGCCCACGCGCCGCCCGGCGAGACGTGCGAATCGACCACCAGCACGTCGTTGTCGCCCTCGATAATCGTTGCGTTCGACATCACCACGATGCTGCCGGTGCCCACCGCGTGATACACGCCGTCGGTGATCTTGTTGAAGGTGAACGCGGGAGCCGTGTAATTAGTGCCGGGTGGCCGCCGATCTTGCGCCGCGATGAAGCCGATGCCAAGTGCAATCACCGCGCCGATCGTGAGGAGCCGCTTCATCTGTGTCCCATCCTTCCGTGTAACGCCGCGATGAGGTCGAGCCGCGCATCGAAACGAGCTGCGGCAGTCGCGTACCGTTCACGACCGAGCCTGACGGCAATGTCCAGATCGCTCTCGCGATGCGGCTGCCGCCGGGCCACGCTCCCGAACACGTACGCCGCCACGACACCCTTCGCGTCGCAGAGCGCCGCACGGAGTCTTGCTGTCAACTCGTTACCGTCCACGGCCGTAGTCTAGCGTGCCGGCGGTTGTGCGCGCATCGGCCTTGTCAGACGATGACCGACCGCGCTTGCAGCAGTGGTGCGGCCAGGGTTGCGTCGCCCTCGACCTCGATGCCCGATTGGCTGAACGGCGCGTTGTAGAACAGCCGCCAGGCGGTGTCGGCCGACACGCGCACCACCGCCCGCGATGGCGCGGCCCTGCCGCTCATGATCTGCCATGCGCGCTCGCGCCGTACCAGCGACCACGCGCCGCTGGTTGGACCGGTCACCTCGAACACGATCGCGGTGCCGCCGGGCGCATCAACCATCCGATACGCGTGCGGCAGCGCGCGAACGGAGATGTCGAGCAGCGGCGACATCCATTGCGGCTCCAGCAGCAGGGGCCGGCCCGTCGCATCGCGGATCTGCATCTGGTGGTGCCAGCGCTCCGTGTACTCGCGCCCGGTGTCCATCCAATTCTCGGACTCGGCCTCGCCGGCCCAGCTCACCGGGAAGATCGATCGACCGTGCGGCGGCAGGGTTTCGATGAGATCGGCGACCCAGTGGCCGGTGACCTCGAGCAGATCCACGATCAGCGTCGGGCTGAGCCGGGCGGCATACTCAACGCCACCCGCATTGAGGCCATTGACGAATTCGGCGAGGTCGCCCTCGCCGGCAATGGCCTTGCCGGTGGCCAACACATGAGCATCACGATACACGGCAATCTTCCGGAGGTCGCCGTCGAGGAGGTGCGCGGCGACATCGCGCACCAACCACCGGGGGGCGAGCGTGTGGCGCTGCCAATCCGCGCCATCGAGCGAGCGTGCCGTTTTCAACAGCTCGCCGAGCAATGGTCGAAATAATTGCGCGGTGTAAGAGGGCTCGAGTGGCAACAATGGAGTCGTTTTGCCATGTAAAGGGGCCAGGCCCCTTTACAATTCACTTCGAGTAATCGATCCGGCCGCCCTTGATGCGTTTCAGCGACGCCGCGATCACCGACCGCAGCGTCGGCACGTGCACATCGTCCAGCGACTTGATATACAGGCAGCCGCCGCCGGTCTTGAACCTGCCGAGCTTCTTCGCCGTTTCCGCGTCTTTCGCATAGCCGCCCATCAGGTACAGCGTGAGCGCCTGCTTGCGCGGCGAAAAGCCGCACTGAAACCACGAATTTTTCTTCTTCGCGCTGTTGACGTATTCAAAATCGCCGAAGCCGACGATGCTCTCCCCCCACATGCGGGGCTTCGCCTGTGTCGCCTTCTGCATGATGGCGGCGATCGCCTTGCAGTCCTTGCGCCGCTGGTCATCCTCGATGGCGTTGATGAACTGCGCGACGCTTGCGTCGGTTACCTTGGTCTTGAGTTCAGCCACGATTACGCCTCGTCTATTGGGGACGCGCGGCAGCCAAGACGGCCACGTCACGCGCGCATTCTACACAGAGTCGGGCTTGGCTCGCTTTCTTCACTGCCAGCGCCACTACTTCTTTGGACCGATCACGAAGATCGTGTTGCCGGACGGATCGCTGAAGCCGAACGTGCGCGCGCCCCAGTACTCGTCGCGCGGCGGCTTCGGGATGTCGACCTTCGCCCGCCACTCCTCGTAATAGCGATCCGCATCGTCGACGTTGATAGACACGCACGCGTCGCGGCCATGACCCGACATCGGGCTGTCGATCGTGATCGCAATGGTGCCGCGTTCGACGCCCATGATGCCGCTCTTGCCATCGCTTTCTTCGAAGGTGACGTGAAAGCCGAGCTTGCCGACGTAGAACTGTTTCGCGACTGATATGTCATCGGCCGGCAGTATCGGGACGGCTCGTTCCATCGGCCGATTCTAGCGAGGCTTCGGCTCGGACGAGCGGGATTCTCTGCCCTTGCCTACTGATGCGGAGGGCGGTATACAGGGGCACCACATTCCTGGGGGACGCCATGGCTCAGTTCAGCCGCCTGCTTTCCGTCCGCGCCCGTGTCGCTCTCGTCGTCGCACTGACGCTCGTTGCCACCAGCGTCACGCCGCGAGCGGTCGCGGTGCCCGAGAAAGGGACCGAGATCCTCTGGGACACCTTCGGCATCCCGCACATCTTCGCGCCGGATCATCCGAGCCTGTTCTACGCGTACGGCTTCGCGCAGATGGAAGGGCACGCCGAATTATTGGTGCGGCTGTACGCGCAGGCGCGCGGCAGGGGCGCCGAGTTCTACGGCGACGCTTACCTCGCCAGCGATCGATGGGTGCGCACCACCGGCATTCCGCAGAAGGCGAAGCAGTGGGAAGCGCAGCAGAGTCCTGAGTTCGGCGCGCTGATCCGCGCGTTTGCCGACGGCCTCAACGCATGGGCGGCCAAAAACCCACAACACCTGAGCGCGCAGGCGAAGCGGGTGCTTCCGCTCACCGCCGAGGACGTGTATGCGCACGGGCTACGGATCATCCACTTCGACTGGCTCACCAGCGAACAAAACGTCTATCGCAAGGCGCGCCAGCAGGTGATCGAGACGCACGGCTCGAACGGCTGGGCAATCGGCCCGGCGAAGAGCGCGTCCGGCAATGCGATGTTGTTGAGCAACTCGCACCTCCCGTGGTCCGACACCGACACTTACTTCGAAGTGCAGCTCTCTGCGCCCGGCGTGACGTCGTATGGCGCGGTGTGGGTCGGCTTCCCGGTGCTGCGCCAGTGCTTCACCGAGTTCGTGGCGTGGACACAGACCACCAACGGTCCGACCGGCGCCGACGTCTACCGGCTCACCCTCGCCGGCGACGGTTACGTGCTCGACGGCAAGACGCGCGCCTTCGACGTCGATCAGCAGGTGATCAAGGTGCGGCAGCCGGACGGCACAATGCGCGACGTGCCGCACACGGTTCGGCGTTCCGTGCACGGGCCGGTGTTCTCGGACAGACGTGGGGTCAACGTGGCCCTGCGTGTGGCGCCTGCCGATAGACCGAAGATGTTCGAGCAGTTCTGGCGCATGGGCCTGGCGAAGAACTTCGACGAGTGGCGCGACGCGATGCGCATGCAGCAGTTGCCGATCTTCCACACCATGTATGCCGATCGCGACGGCCGCATCATGTACGTCTACAACGCGGCGCCGCCGGTGCGGAAGCACGGGGACCATGCCTACTGGAACGGCGTCATCCCGGGCGATCGGTCGGATTTGATTGCCGGCGATCAAATCGTGCCGTTCGACCAGTTGCCGCAGGCGATTGATCCGCCGAGTGGCTGGGTGCAGAACAGCAACGACTCACCGTGGACGTCGACGTATCCGACGCTGATCGATACGGCGAAGTACGCGCCCTACATCGCCCCGCCGCCGAGCCACACCCAGCGCTCGCAACGCGGCATCAGGATGCTCTCCGAGTCGGGCAAGATCACGCTCGAACAGCTGAAGGAGATGAAGCTGTCGACGCGCAGCGAGATCGCCGATCACTTCGTGGACGACCTGGTCGCGGCTGCGCGTCAGCATGGAGGGGTGAAGGCGAAAGAAGCCGCGGAGATTCTCGCCAAGTGGGACCGCCACGGCAACAACACCAGCGACGGCGCGTTCCTGTTCCTGCGTTTCATCCAGGGCGCCGGTAACGGCTTCACCGGCATCGGCGGCTACGCCGTGCCGCCGGATCCGCGCCAGCCGCTGACCACGCCGAAGGGGTTCGCGGATCCCGCGAAAGCGGCCGCGCTGCTCGAGCGCGAAGCCCGTCGGCTCGAAGACGAGTACGACACCATGCACGTGATCTGGGGCGACGTGATTCGCCTCCGCCGCGGCCTGCTCGACTTGCCCGGCAACGGCCTGCCCGGCACGCTCGGCGCAATTCGCACCATCAACTTCAGCCCGATGGTGAACGGCAAGGCGGAGATCGTCGGCGGCGACACCTTCTACGCGGTGCTCGAGTTCCAGAAGAACGGCCCGCCGATCGGCGAGGCGCTGCTCGGTTACGGCAACTGGTCGCGCGCCGGCTCGAAACACATCGACGACCAGTTGGCGCTGGCATCGCAGAAGAAGATGCGGCCGATCATGCGGAGCCGCGCGGTGATCGAAAAGAGTTTGGAGAGCCGGACGACGTTCTAGATCGCGTCGCGCGTCAGCATCAGCGCGCGCGACAGCGAGATGCCCAGCGCAACGATGGTGGCGGGGCGCATCGCGAACAGCGCAAACGGCGTCTTCCCGGCGCGTCGAATCAGCATGCCCGCCACCGTCATGATGATGCCGGTGAGCACCGGGCTGACGACGGTGCCGATCTCGAAAAACCCGGGCTCGGCGGTGTAGCCGCGCGGCCACACGAACGCGCTCACGCCACCGGCAGCAAGCCCCGCGATGAGCAGCGCGATTTCCTCCGCCATCGGGTGCTCGCTCTGGTTCCACCAGGCGATGCTCTTCTCCCACTCCCAGGCCAGCGCCACCAGCACCGCGAATATGAGCTGCCTGAATACGTCAATCCCCAGTTGCAGGGCCAACGCCATCAGGACGTCGCTCACGTTCCGGCACCCTCGATGACCGGGACGGCGACGTCCGAGGGAAGCACCTTGGTGAAGCCGCCGCGCTGCATCAATTCCCGGCCCTTGCCGCCGCGGCCGGTGACTTCGTACTTCGTGGTGCTGATCGTCTGCTCGCTGCCGCGCGTGGTTTCCACCGTCAGCAGGTCGCGATCCCCCGACGACACGATCGCGCCGATGACCTTGTCTTCAGGGAAGTCGATCTTAATCAGGATCACACCGCGGCCGGGGCCCGACAGGAAGTTGACCTCCTCGGCCTTGCTCAGCATCGCGCGGGCGTTGGCGGTGGCGGCAATCACCGTCTCGTCGCCGGTGGTGATGCCGACGCTCACCACTTCGGCGCCCTCGGCCGTGCGCGCATAGCGCCGGCCCGACCGCGTGCTGGCCTCGACCAGCGGCTGCAGGCTGAACCGCATCGCGTAGCCGTCGCTGGTGATCGCAATCGCGTGCACCGGCGGCACGTCGCCTTCCTTCTTCGCCTCGATCTTCTTTGCCACCCGCGGATCGAGGCTGAACGCCGCGACGATCTTCTCGCCGTCCTTCAGCTTGAACAGCTTCTGCACCGGGTCGCCGTAGCCGGTCGAGGCGGGCACGTCGACGATGCGGCTGGTGTACGCGACGCCGAAGTTGCTGAAGAACACCATGGTCGCGCGCGTGCTGCCGGCCACCGCGGCGAGCACGCTGTCGCCTTCGCGCAGGCGCGTCGTCGACAGGTCCTTCACTTCCTTCTGCCGCTTCACCCAGCCGTCGCGCGACACGATCACCACGTTGTCTTCTTCGACGATGAAGGCGTCGGCGGAGTACTCGACCTCCTCGGTCTCCTCGATGCGCGACCGCCGCGGGTCGTGCTTCGGGTTGCCGTACTTGTCCTGGATCTCCTCGAGCTCGTCGCGGACGATCTTCCAGCGGCCCTCTTCGTCCTTCAGCAGGCTGCCGATCTGCTTCGAGCGCTTGCGCTTCTCGGCCAGCTCCTGCTGGATGACGAGGATCTCGAGCCGGGCGAGGCGGTACAGCTTCAGCTCGAGGATCGCGTCGGTCTGCCCGGCATCGAGCTCGAACCGCTTCATGATTTTCTCAGCCGAATCGGCCTTGCCGTCCGACTTACGGATGATCCTGATGATTTCGTCGAGCGCGTCGAAGACCTTCTCGAACCCTTCGAGGATGTGGATGCGCCGCTGCAGCTGCTCCAGCTCGTGCTCGAGACGACTGGTCACCACCTCGAGGCGGAAGTGGAGGAAGTACCAGAGCATGCGCTTCAGATCGAGACGCTCCGGCCGCCCAATCTCGGCGTTCTCGGTCGGCACCAGGCACGTCATGTTGACGGCGAACGTCGTCTGCAGCGAGGTGTGCTTGAACAGGTACGCCATCACGAGGTTGTCGTCGGCGCCGCTCTTCAACTCCAGCTCGATCCGCACATCGTCAGTCGAGACGTCCCTGACGTCGATGAGGTGCGGCATCTTGCGGCCGAGCACCACGTCGCCGATTTGCTCGACGAGCTGCGCCTTGTTCACCGCGTAGGGAATGCTGGTGATGTAGAGCTTCTTGCCTGCTCGCGCTGCCGGCCCCGCCTCCCAGGTGGCGCGCAGGCGAATCGATCCTGAACCGGTCCTGTAGATCTCCTTCAACTCGTCGGGCGAGTTGAGGATGTGGCCGCCGGTCGGAAAATCCGGCCCCTTTACCCAGCGGCACAACTGCAACGTGGACAAGTCGGGGTTGTCGAGCAGCTTGATGAGCGCCGCGCAGATCTCGTTGAGATTGTGCGGCGGGATGTTGGTGGCCATGCCCACCGCGATGCCGGTGGTGCCGTTGATCAGCAGGTTGGGAATGCGCGACGGCAGCACCACCGGTTCGGTCTTGGTGCCGTCGTAGCTGGGACGGAACGTGACCGTCTCCTGCTCGATCTCCTCCAGCACCTCGTCCGACAGCCGCGCGAGGCGGCATTCGGTGTATCGCATCGCCGCCGCACCGTCGCCGTCGAGAGAACCGAAATTGCCCGAACCATCGACGAGCGGGTAGCGCAACGAGAACGACTGCGCCATGCGGACGAGCGTTTCGTAGATGGCGCTGTCGCCGTGCGGGTGGTAATTGCCCATCACGTCGCCGACCACCTTCGCGCACTTGCGGTGCTTGGCGTCGGCGGTCAGGTTCTGCTGCCACATCGTGAACAGGATGCGGCGCTGCACCGGCTTCAGGCCGTCGCGCACATCCGGCAGCGCGCGCGAGGTGATCACCGACAGCGCGTAGTTCAGGTACCGCGACTGCGCCGCTTCGTGCAGCGACACGTTCGACGTGCCGTCGCCGGTGCCGCCCGCGATGGCGCCGCGTGGAGGAACTGGTGGTGCGCCGCTGTCGTCTGCTTCAGGAAGATCGAAAAGGGAAGGCTCGGACTTTCGTTTCGCCATTCGTTATTCAGGAATCAGTTTACCCGGATTCATCAGGTTATTCGGATCTATCGCGCGCTTGATCGCGCGCATCACGTCCAGCGCCGCGCCGTGCTCGGCCTCGAGGTACTTCAGCTTGCCGATACCGACGCCATGCTCGCCGCTGCAGGTGCCGCCGAAGCGCAGCGCCCGCTCGACGAGGCGCTCGCTCAACCGCGAGATTTTCGCGAACTCCTCCTGGTCGTCGGGGTCGAGCATGATGATCAGGTGGAAGTTGCCGTCGCCGGCGTGACCGACCAGCGGCGCCACGACGCCGACTGCCGCGAGGTCGGCTTGCGTCTCGATGATGCACTCGGCCAGGTGCGAGATCGGCACGCAGATGTCGGTGGTCCAGGCGCGGGCGCCCGGGCGCGACGCCACCGTCGCGTAATACGCGTTGTGCCGCGCCTGCCAGAGGGTGTTGCGATCCTCGAGCGACGACGCCCACGTGAAGCCCTTCGCACCGTGCTCACGCGCGATCTCTTCGACGGCGCGGATCTGATCCTCGACCGACGCTTCGCTGATGCCGTGAAACTCGAAGAACAGCGTCGGCGCAAGCGGGTAGTCGGTCTTCGAGTAGGCATTGACGACGCGCAACTGCGCTTCGTCGATGATCTCGATGCGCGCCACCGGGATGCCGAGCTGAATGGTCTGGATCACCGCGTTGGCGGCGCCGGCCATCGATTCGAACGGGCACACCGCGGCGCGCACTGCCTCGGGACGGCCATACAGCCGCAACGTCACTTCCGTGATCACGCCGAGCGTGCCTTCCGAGCCAACGAACAACCGCGTGAGATCGAACCCAGACGAGGACTTGCGGGCGCGACCGCCGGTGGTGATGATGCTGCCGTCCGGCAGCACCA
>JALDXK010000236.1:0-8347 GCA_032155105.1 Acidobacteriota bacterium | reverse complement strand
ACCAGGACGTGCTCGCGGGCCAGGAACCGGTAGGCGTCGGTGCCTACCAGCGCCTCGACCCGGCGGACCCCGGACCCGATGGACGCCTCGCCCAGCAGCTTGATCACGCCGAGCTTGCCCGAGCTGGCCGCGTGCGTGCCGCCGCCCCAATTGAAGGTCCCGTTCTTGAGCGAGAGGGTGCCGCTGGTGCCGAGACGCGTGCCGTTCGAGGTCACGTCGAAAATCAGCGGGCCGCTGCCGTCGAAGGTCGCGGGCACCCCGAAGGCCTTGCCCAACCGGAGCACGTCCTCGAAATCGCCGGCGAACTGCGTGACGAAGGTGCCGTCGAGCCGCGTGTTCCACCGGCCCGACGCGCTCAGGCGGCCCGAGCCGACCCGCACAAACAGGTTCTGCAGCTCGACATCGTCGCCCTTGAGCGAGAAATTGAGCGGCGCGTTCAGCGTCACGGGCACGCCGCCGATGCCGGCATCGAGCTCGGTGATGTTGACGAAGGCGACGCGGTCGCGCGCATCGGCGAGCCGCCCGGAAGCGGTGATCGTGCCGGTGGCGAAGCCGATGATCTCGGCTTCGATCGCGCCGATGAACGGCGACAGCCGCTGCAGCTCGAAGCGATCGAGGTTGGCCTTCACGCGATAGTCGTAGGGCGAGGCGGTGGCGACCTCGGCGCTAATCAGCGCGCCGATCTCCGGCAGGCGGGCGATGATGTTCGCCTGGTCGCCGGTCAGTTCGGCGGTGGCGTCGCCGGCGCCGATCAACGTGCCCGCGTCGCCGCCGGTCAGCGCGAAGTCGATGCTCGCCTTGCCCTTCGGATGCTCGACGGTGCCGGCGCCGTCGAACTGGATCGCGAAGATTGCCTGCGTGTCGTTGGGCGACAGCACCGAGCCCTGCCACGACAGTCGATCGCCCTTGACGTTCGCCTCGTAGGCGCCGGTTTCCCACGCGTAGCGGACGCGGCCATCGAGATATCCCGCGCCCTGGAACATCTGGAACGAGGTCACATTGATGTCGTCGGTGGTGACCACCGCCTTGGCGGCGAGCCGATCGATCGGCTGGCCGGCGAACATGAGGGCGCGGCCGTTGATCGTGGTGTCGAGGCGGATCGCGTCGAAAGTGCCGCCGAGCGTGGCGTCGGCCTGCATTGGCCCGACCACGCGCCACTCGGCCGGCACGTCCGCCATCAACTCCTCGACGTTCGCCGACTCGACGTGCAACGCGCCACTCCAGGCGCGGTTGGTGATGTCGGCCTGCACATCGCCGGTCACCGACGACGAGCCTTTGCGCAGATCGAGCTTCGCGATCGCCGCGGTCTTCGTGTCGGCCGTCACGCTCGCCGAGGCCCGGACCTCGCCGAGCATCGGCAGGACGAGCGCGTCGCTGGTCACGGTGGTTTCGATTTGCGGGTACCGGTATGAGCCGCCCAGCGTCATCGGTGCGTCGAGCGGCCCGTGGACGTCGTGCATGATCGCCGCGACGGGCGCGCCGAGCGTCTCGATGCTGCGCACCGCGTCGGCGACGTCGCTGACCCGCGCATGCGCCGGCCCGCTCATCGTCGTCAACGTGGCCTGGCCGCGATTGATCCGGCCGCGCATCTTCCCCTCGAAGGTGAAGCCGGGGAACGCGTGGTCGTGATCGTACGAATAGTCGTCACCGACGATGGTGGCGCTGATGGTGCCGGTCATCGGCACGAGCCCGCGCCCGGTGCGTCCGGTGGAGCGATTGGTGATGGTGAATCGCCGCGGCTCGCTGAAGGTGAACGTGCCGGAGCCTTCGAGCGCGGCGCCGATCGGCTGCGGATCGACGTTGGCGAGGCGCAACGCCGCCTGCGAGTCGAGGCCGCGCCAGGTCGCGCTCGCGTTGCTCACCACCTCGCGGCCCCATGGCACCTTGAACCGCGCGCGGATCTCGCCGCCCGACTCCGGCGAGATGACCAGGTCGTGGCCGGAGAACGATTCGAACGTGACGCGGATTGGCCCGGCCAGGCCGAGCGCGCGCTCGCGGCCGACGGCGAGCGTGTTGCTCGTGACCTTCAGCTCGGTGAGGATGTCGCCCGTGGGACCGGTGATCGTGCCTTCGACCGTGGCCATGCCGCTGACCGGCACCGGCGGCGGCGGTACCCATCGCATCGCGTGATCGAAATTGACGCTGCCCTTCAGCGTGAGATCGAGCGACGGCGAGTCGAGCACGCGGGCGATGGTGCCGGAGATGAACGCGTCGATCTCGCTCGACGCCAGCCGCGCCTGTTCGAGCTGCACGTTGGAGCCGTCGAAACTCATCACCGTCTCGAACGGCGCCAGCGTCATGGTGCGCTCGCGGAGGCGGAACGACAGCTCGCCGCGCACGGCGAAGCTGCCCTTCGCGCCGGGCGCGGTGTTGGCCAGCTCGGATTCGATGCGCGGCACTTTGACGCCCCAATCGCGGGCCGCATCGGTGTATTGCACGTCGAGGCCGTTGAGGGTGAGGCCGCGGATGTCGATACGGCGCGGCTGCTCCGGCGTGGGCCGGTCCGAGGACGGCGGCAGGTTCACGACATTGTTCGCGTCGCGGTAGATGTCCACCACGCCGCCGGTGATCTCGAGGTGATCGATGGCGAAGCGGCCGCGGTAGACGAGCCAGGGCAGCTGCACCTCGATGCGGCTGGCGACCAGAAATGGACGCTGCTCGTGGCCCTTTGCCGCGAGGCGCACGTCGGTCAGCGTGACGCGCCGGGTGATGGCGTTATAGCCAAGGTTCCCCGCCTCGAGTACCAGGTTGTAGCGGGTGACGAAGTCGCTGGCCCATGCGAGGGCGCGGGAGCGGGCCCACGGCGTATGGATCGTCAGCAGCAATACGACGACGGCGCCGCATATCAACGCGGCCAGGATGACCAGCGCGCGGCGAATCCTGCGACCCACACTTCGATTCTAGGCCGTGGACGGGCCGCAGAAAGCACAGATCAAGCGGATGAGCCACAGAAGGCACAGATACCGCTGATGAGTTGAGATACGATTCGCAAGTGGAGGATCAGCTCATGCGTATGAAGTACTGGCTCAAAGTCGCGGTGGGCGCGGCTCTGAGTCTGGTGACGAGCAGCGTCATGGCCCAAGCTCCGGCAGCGGAGTTGAAGGTCGGTGACATGGCGCCCGCGTTCTCGTTACCAGGATCGGACGGCAAGACCCACACGCTTGCCGAACACAAGGGGAAGCGCGCGGTCGTTCTGGCGTGGTTCCCGAAAGCGTTTACCGGTGGTTGAACGGCCGAGTGCAAGTCGCTCCGTGAGAGCGGCGATCTGATTCGGCAGTACAACGTCGCCTACTACATGATCAGCGTTGACAACATCGAGGACAACACCAAGTTCGCGCAGATGCACGAAGCGGACTATCCGATCCTCAGCGACGTCTCGAAGGAGATCGCGACCAAGTACGGAGTGCTGATGCCCGCGGGGCTCGCGCGCCGCTGGACGTTCTATATCGATCCCGACGGCAAGATTCTCCACATCGACAACGCCGTGAAGCCGGCCTCGTCTGGTCCCGACATGGTGGCGAAGCTTGGCGAGTTGAAGATCGCGAAGCGGAAGTAACACCCGCGTTCAGGAGTTAGCGGCAGGAGGTCAGGAGACGGCAGTTCTCCTGGCCTTTTGCTTTTCGTCTTTCGTTCTTCGTAATTCGTTCTTTCGTCGTTCGTCTTTCGGTATCGGCCTGAGGCTTCCCCGGGGCAGACTTTCTCGCCGCCCCGGCAGACTGCTTCCGCGAAGCCGACACGGTTTCCCGCCTTTTCCTGCAATCTACGCCACTCCCGCAATGGGGCTGCTCAGGCATTGTCCTTGCTACCGTCGTACGCTCCGGAATCTGCTTTTTCTGAAAGTTCTCGAATCGACAGGTCGCCGATGGTCCCTGAGCGTGCGGTCGGAACGGAAGGTGGTCGTGTGGTCGCTTTGGCGTCTGCTGCGCTGGCCAGTCAACGGTCGTGCGTGAGGCTGTTGCTTCGCACGCTGGTACTGGTCCTCTGCCTCGCCGCGTGCGGCGTGGTTTTCGCTGAAGCGGGCAGCTCCTCGTCCTCGCAGTCAGCGCGAATTCTGCCCGAGGGCGTCCCGGACTTTTCCGCTGATGCGTCCCGCACCAGGATTGAATCCCTGACGAGTGGCAATTGGTCGGATCAATCAACGTGGCAAGGGGGCCAGATCCCCACCGCCGACAACGTTGTCCTGATTGACTCCGGTCACACCGTCACCATCAACGACACGTCCGCCGTCGCGTACACGGTTGCGATTGACGGCGTGTTGCGGTTTGCGCCCACGGTCGACACGCGACTGACGGTCACCAATCTCCAGGTGATGGCCGGCGCCGATGGAATGGGCGCTGCGGGAGTCCTCGAAGTCGGCACCGTCGCAAACCCAATCGCTCCAGACAAGACCGCAGAGATCGTGATCGCCAGTACCCAGTTGGGCGGTGGTGTTGAAGACCCCCTGCAGTTCGGCACCGGGATCGTCGCCTTCGGCAAGGTCGTCATGCACGGGAGCATCAAGACGCCGACGTTCGTGCGCCTCGCGGCGGAGCCGCTTGCGGGCGCAACGACGTTGACCTTGTCCGAGGCGGTGTCTGGATGGCGGGTGGGCGACCGCATCGTGCTCCCCGATTCCAGGCACATCAAGGAGACCGAAACGGCCCTCGATGGTAGCTGGACCAATCTCGTCAACCAATGGGAAGAGCGCACGATCGCGACCGTGTCCGGCACGACCGTCACATTCGCCACGCCCCTGCAGTACGACCACCGCGGCGCGCGCGATCTCAATGGCGTGCTGGAGCCGGGCTTCCTTCCTCACGTGGGAAACCTGACCCGCAACGTGATCGTGAAGTCGGCCAGCGCTACGGGCACCCGGGGCCACATGGTCGGCATTCACATGGCCGACATCGACATCCGCTACGCGCTGTTCCTCGATCTCGGTCGCACCACGTTTCGGCCGCTGCACACAACCGAGAACCCAACCGGCAACCACATCGGGCGCTATCCGGTGCACATCCACCACGTGAGCGGCCCTGTCGAAGTGCCGCCCAGGGACTACCAGTTCAAGCTGATGGGAAACGCCGTTGACGGTGGCACGGCTGCGACAGAATTCAAGTGGGGCATCGCCGTCCATAGCAGCCACTACGGTCTGATCCAGGACAACGTGGTCTACAACTACAACGGCGCCGCGATCGCGACCGAGGACGGGTCCGAGAGCTACAACGTCTTCGACCACAACTTCGTGCTCAGGGGAATGGGGCTGCCCAATTTTCAAATGCCCAGCGGTGAAGTCATTGAGGCACGTTCGGCGATGGGCACTGAAGGCGTGGGGTTCTGGTTCCGCGGTCCACACAACGTCGTGACGAACAACGTCGCGGCGAACTTCCAAAATTCCACGACGGAAGCCGCCTACGGGTTCGTCTTCCAGTTCATCGGCCTGGGCACCATCAAAATCCCGAACGTCCGGGGCGCCATGGGACCCGGACAGTTCACTGAGATGAACGGCAACAGTTTGCCGCTCCTCCAGTTCGAGGACAACGAGGCCTACGGCGCCATGCAGGGCGGCCTCACGTACTGGTGGATTGGCTCGCAGGATCGGCTTCCGTTTCCCGGTGCCGCCGAGAGCGTCGTCAAGAACTTCAAGGCGTGGCACATCTACAACAAGGGCGTCTACATCTACCCTGGGCAGAAAGTCACGTTCGACGGGCTGACGATCCGAGGCAACTATTCCGACGAGAGCCGCTGTTGCGGCGACGGGATGTTCTTCGCGGACTACATGGCGAAGGACATCGTCGTACGCGATGCCGACATCCAGGGCATGGAGCAGGGCATCATCGCACCGATGGCCGGCTACGGTCCCAATCCCCACCTGACGATTACCGACTCGTACCTGCGGAATCGGGAGAACCTCACGGTGCCGATAGTGGGGTCCGTCAACGCCGTCGCCAACGGTTGCTGGATGGACGACAAGCTGGTCGTGCTGATCAACAGCCGTCTCGAGATGGCACCCGGCATCGGGTCGAATCACATCGCCATGGTGCGCGATGTCGCCAGTGTTGACCCGGCCGGCCACTGCCTCGCCAAGTTGAACGAGATGCGCGTCTACGCGTACAACGGCGTGGCTTCGGACAACTTCCAGGTCTACCACCCGCACGGTGATGTGTCGCCGCAGCCCCCTGCCGCGTGCACGCCTGTGTTCCGCCTTGGCATCAATGGACCGACCTGTCCGATCGCGCCGCTCCTCACCGCAACCCTAGACGCCGCACCTCAGACGATCGACATCGGTCAATCGACGCTGTTGACGTGGAACACGTCCAACGCCTCGACAGTGCGGATCGACCCGAACATCGGCCCGGGCATCGGCATCGTCAACCCCTCCGGCACACTCAACGTGAGCCCGACGATTAACACGACCTACACGTTAACTGCGGAGACCTTGACCGACGGCTCGGTGACGGCAACGACCACGGTGACGGTCCGCATTCCAGTACCGATCAGCTGGAGCCCGCCGGCGAGCATCGCCTACGGCACAGCGCTTGGTGAGACGCAGTTGAATGCGAGCGTGCATGGCACGGGCGAGGACGGGACGTTTGCCTACACACCCACGGAGGGAACGATCCTCGCGGCCGGCACCCATACGCTCTCGGTGACGTTCACGCCGTTCGCCACGGACCGCCTCATCCCCTCGACTGAGACGGTTTCCATCACCGTCACGAAAGCGACACCGAGCATCTCGTGGCCTGAGCCGGCGAGCATCCTGGCCGGAACGCCGCTTGGGCCGACGCAATTGAGTGCGAGCACGGCCGTGCCCGGGACGTTTGCGTACGCACCTGCACCCGGAGCGATCCTCCCGGTTGGCACGCACACGCTGTCGGTCACCTTCACGCCGACCGACACCGCCAACTACCTCAGCGCCACGACCTCGGTTCCCCTCACGGTGAACGAGTCAACCGTGCTCTTGTGGGTGCCGCCGGCGAACATCGTCCGCGGCACAGCGCTCGGGGCATCGCAGTTGAATGCGAGCGCGACCGCGCAAGGCGTGTCCGTGCCCGGGAGCTATTCGTACACGCCCCTGGCCGGAACGCTCCTCGCGGTCGGCACCCATCAGCTCTCGGTCACGTTCACGCCGACCGATCTGACCAGCTACAGCATCGCCTCCGCGTCTGCCTCCCTCACGGTCGTAAAAGCGACACCGGTGATCTCGTGGACCGCGCCTCCGAATATCGTGGTCGGAACGCCCCTCAGCTCGACGCAGCTCAATGCCACGGTCGCGAGTCCTCCGGGCACGCTGTCCTACACGCCGGCCACGGGGACCGGGTTGCCGGTCGGCGCCGCACAGGTCCTGTCGGTCACGTTCACGCCGACCGACACCGCCAATTACAACACGGTGACCAAGACGGTTCCGATCACGGTGACTGCCGCGGCCTCGACACCTCCGGCGCCTACGCCAGTCAAGATTGGCAACCAGATCGCCGGCACGTTTGGGGATGCCACTGGTCTTTCCTCGCAGTCACACCTTGTGTATGCCGCCAACTCCGGCGTGTGGTGGCTCTTCACCCTCACGTCGGCGGCCGACAGCGTGGGTGGCTCGAACCACGTCGTGAAATCTTACCGGTCGTCAGGACCGGATCTCACGACAGCAACGTGGATACAGGGGTCTGACAGCCCCGGAGCGTCGGTCGCATCCGGCTTCGCGCCGAACGCGCAAATGGGCGGCGGCCGCGCACTGGGCGTGTTGTATCTCAACAACAGCCCGACCGATGTCGTCCATGCGGAACTGAACATGTCGTTCGATGGACAGGATTCGGTCACGGCGCACATTCGCGGCGTCGTCACCGGCAGCTCCATCACGTGGTCGTCGACATGGAATTACAAGGTTGAACCCGCGGCGACGTGGGCCAGCCCGCGCGTTTCGGTGCTCGGCGTGTCAACCGGCAAGTTCGTGCACTCGGCCGGGCCGAATCTGCAACAGGAGATCGACGCGAACGCACGCAGATCGAACAACCCCGACACCGGCGCGACATGGGCGACCGGCTTCTCCACGGTACGAGTGATCGACAACAGCATGATCCACCAGGTCAACTCCTTTGCGTTCGCGGCGCTCGATAACAACCGGATGTTGGCCGTCTACGACAACGGCGGCGGACCATCGTGCGGCCACAACTGCGTGCCTCCCGGCAGCGTGTCGGAGCCGCGGCTGACGAATCTCGGCTACCGGCGCTCGACGAACAACAACGGAGCATGGCAGGGCGTGCCCGTCGGCAGCCAGGCCTCGGGCGACGGCAACGTCTTCTCGAGCAACGCGGACATCAACCAGAACGACTGGGCGCTCGTGCCGGTAAATGAGAACACCGTCTACGCGTTCCGC
>JALDXK010000235.1:0-8351 GCA_032155105.1 Acidobacteriota bacterium | reverse complement strand
GCGCGACAAGCTGTGGTTCTGGACCGCGCACCGGTTCTGGGGCTACGAGCAGATTCGCACCAACACCTTCTACGAAGGCAATCCGCATGACTTTGTCTTCGATCCCGATCGCAGCCGGCCCGGCACCGAAACGCAGGAGAACGGCAGCATGGACCTGCGCCTGACGTGGCAGATCAGCCCGCGCAACAAGATCTCCGGCTATTACAACTTCGCGCCGCGCAACACCAACCACTGGACGCTCGTCAGCACGATTCAGCCCGACGCCTCGAACCTGCAGAACCTCCCCGTCAATCACTTCGAGACGATCACCTACCGCTCGACGATCAGCTCGAA
Source organism: Acidobacteriota bacterium (assembly GCA_032155105.1). Taxonomy (GTDB): domain Bacteria; phylum Acidobacteriota; class Vicinamibacteria; order Vicinamibacterales; family UBA2999; genus 12-FULL-67-14b. The sequence goes on along the minus strand of JALDXK010000235.1, from coordinate 8,018 downwards.
GCTGCTGTTCGAAGCGGCGGCCGGCAACATGACCGAGATCTGGACGCGCGAGCCGGTCGAGGACTCCGAGACGTCGACGGGCTACCCGGTGACCGAGCAGACCACCGGCATCAACTTCCGCGCCTACTCGGCGACGTTCTCGCGCAACTACACCTCGTTGCGGTCGTACCGGTCGTCGCTGGCGTACGTCACCGGGTCGCATGCGTTCAAGGTCGGGATGACGCTGCAGGAAGGCCCGGCGATCACCGACGTATACACGAATCACGACACCGCCATTACCGTCCGTAATGGCATCCCGTTCCAGGTCACGGTGCGCACCACGCCGTACACCGCGCGCGAGCGGCTCGTCGCCGACCTTGGCCTCTACGTGCAGGATACGTGGACCTTCAACCGGTTCACGGCCAATCTCGGCGTGCGCATGGATTACCTGAACAACAAGGTGGAGAAACAGAGCGCCACCGGCGGCACGTGGATTGGCCCGCGCTCGTTCGACGAACTGGTGGACGTGCCGAACTACAAGGACCTCGGGCCGCGTCTCGGCGTGGTCTACGACCTGTTCGGCAACGGCAAGACGGCGCTCAAGGCGACGATGAGTCGCTACATTCTGCCGTCGACCGTGGGCACGGCGCGGTTGCTGAACCCCTTCAACACGTCGGTCAACACCGCGACGCGTCCGTGGGTGGCCGATGCCAACGGTGACGGTATTCCCCAGGCATCGGAGCTAGGCGCGCTGTCCAACAACGCCTTCGGGCAGGTGAACGTGGCGACGCGCTACGACGATGCGACGATCCGTGGGTTCGGCAAGCGCCGCGGCAACTGGGAGTATTCGGGCAGCGTGACGCACGAGTTGATGCCGCGCCTGTCGGTTGACGTGGCGTATTACCGCCGCGAGCAAGTCAACTTCACCGCCACCGACAATCTCGACGTGGCGCCCACCGACTTCCAGCCCTACTGCGTCACCGCGCCGCGCGACGAGCGTTTGCCCGACGGCGGCGGCCAGCAGATCTGCGGTCTGTACGACATCGTGCCGACGAAGTTCGGCGTCGCCACCAACAACATCGTCAAGCGCGTCGAGGATCTCGGCGTGACCCAGCAAGAAATCTTCGATGGCGTCGACGTCTCGTTCAGCGCCCGCCCCGGCGGAGGCGTCTTCCTCAATGGCGGCGTCGCGATGGGCCGGAGCCGGTTCGATCAGTGCGGGGCGTTCGTCGACAATCCCGCCGAAACGTTCGGCCTGACCGGCGCGACCTTCTCGTACTGCGACTTCACGTCCGGCATGCTGACGCAGGCGAAGGTCAATGGCTCGTACACGATTCCGTGGCAGCAGATCCAGATCGGCGGCGTGATTCAGAACCTGCCGGGGCAGCAGGTGACGGCGCAGTGGAACATCACGCAGGCCGAAGCGCAGGGCCTTGGTCGGCCGCTGTCGGGCGGTGCCAACACCTCGCGCGTGGTGCCGTTGATCAAGCCGGGCACGATGTTCACGCCGCGGCGGACTCAGATCGACCTGCGCGTGTCGAAGTCGTTCAGGATGCGGAACAGCCAGCGGTTGCAGCTGATGGCTGACATCTTCAACCTGACCAACTCGAACGCCGCAGTGGGTGCCACGTCGAACGCCGGCGAGCCGCCGGCGGCGATCATCACGACCTACGGCTCCGCATGGCTGCGACCGTTGAACGTCCTGCAGGCGAGGTATCTGAAGTTCGGCGCCCAGTTCGTCTTCTGAAAACGTGATCGTTCCGAGGACACGGGTGCTGAGACGTTCCGAGGGCACGGAGGTGAGTTCAGATTACGGAGGGCACGGAGGCTGTCACGGGCACGGAGGCTGATTCAGTCTCCGTGTTCTCCGTACTTCTCCGTGTTCTCGGAAGGGCGCTCGGCGGACCGCGTGTCTGCTGACGTAGCTCCCACAAATTCCCCTATAGGCGCCGGAGTAAAACACACAATTAACATGCCGAGCGCGACGGCGGCGAGCACGAGGCGGGCTCGACCGATCTCGGGCTCGTCGTCGAGCGTCGGTGGGTGGTGCGGACCGACCATCAGGATCAAACCGATCATCAACGCCGTCCACACAATCCACCCCGACGAGATGAACGTCAGGCCGATCGCGACGGCGATGGTCATGAACGTGATCACCGTCGAGCGGCGGCCGAACACCGCGTAGGCGATGTGTCCGCCGTCGAGCTGCGACATCGGGAAGAGGTTCAGCGCGGTGGCGAGCAGGCCAAACCACGCCGCGAAGGCCATCGGGTGCATGTTGATCGAGTAACCGCTGGCCACATCACCCCAGATCAGCCACGCGGCGAAACGGAACAGCAACGGCTCGCCCAACTCGACTAGCGTCGACGTTTCTTCCGGCAAGCGATCGATGCGCGACAGCGCCAGGCCCACGAACAACAGCGGCACCGCGACGAGGAATCCGGCGATCGGCCCGGCAAACGCGATGTCGAACAGCGCCACCTTGTTGGGGATGCGCGTGCGAATGCGGATGAACGCGCCGAGCGTGCCGGTGATGAACGGGAATGGCGGCACAGGGAGGAAGTAAGGCCGCGTCGCGATCACGTTGTAGCGCAGGCACGCGACGTAGTGGCCAAGCTCGTGGCAGCCGAGAATCGCGAGGATCGCGAGGCTGTACCAGAGGCCATGCAGGTAGAACGTCGGGTCCGACAGCACCGAGCCGATCGCGCTCCACAGCCGGGCATCGGACAGCACCGCCCAGATCGAATCCGGCGCATCGGCCGGCACGTCCTGCGGGCCGACCGTCGCCAGGTCGGTCATGAAGGTCTGATAGTGGCAACCGCCGGCGATCGTGGTGGTCACGAACGTCAACGCGAACAGGATCAGCTGCACGCGAAGGCGACCGTGCGGCGGCGGCACCTGCTGCGGCACGAACTCGTCGTACCGATCGTTGGGGTCTGCCGGGGGAAGGTCGGGAATTTCAGGCGAGGGATCTGACGATCCCGGCTGCGGGTACATGCCTTACCCGAGCTTATCCGATGTTCTGCAGTTCCTTGCCGGGCTTGAATCGGATGGTGCGGCCGGGCGGGATGCGCACTTCCTTGCCGGTGCGCGGGTTGCGGCCGATGCCGCGCTTGCGTGGCTTGACCTGGAACACGCCAAAGCCCCGCAGCTCAATGCGTTCGCCCCGTTGCATCGAGTGCCGCATTGCCTCGAAGACCGCGTCGACGGCCAGCTCGGCCTTGACCTTGGTCACGTCGGCGACGCGCGACACTTCGTTGACGATATCGACCTTGATCATCGCTGGATGGGCGCCTTTGTCGGTGTAAATAGCTTAAATCAGGGGACTTACGCTGTCAAACGGATAAGTGCTTTGTATGGATGTATTTATCGGCATTGATGTGCATCTCCAGCAGGCTGCCGGGGCCAAAAACCCTTTTGTGTCTGTAATATAGGGAGAATCTTGTCACGCAGGTCCCTTCGTCAAGTCGTGCTGGTCGGACGCCCTAATGTGGGTAAGTCCACGCTCTTCAATCGTTTGAGCGGAACCCGGCGCTCGATCGTGACCGCCATTGCCGGCACCACGCGTGACGTTATTACTCACCCCGTTGAATGGGGCGGGAACCATTTTCAGCTCACCGACACGGGCGGCTTGTTCGGCGCCAGCGAGGACCCGCTGCATCACCTCGTGATGGCGCAGGGCAGCAAAGCGCTCAAGACCGCCGATCTGATCGTCTTCGTCGTTGACGGGCGCGAGGGATTGATTCCCGGCGATGAAGACATCGCGCAGGCGACGCGCGATGCGGGCGTGCCGGTGATCCTCGCCATCAACAAGACCGACGATCGACGGGCCCGCGACGCCGCGCTCGAATTCTCACGTCTCGGCTTCAGCACGATGGTCGACATCAGCGCCGAGCACGGTCATGGCGTTGGCGATCTGCTCGAAGAGATCACCCGGCACTTCCAGGCACCTGGCACCGCCCCTGAGGCACAGGGCACCGACGAGGCACGCGACACCCACGAGGCACCCGGCACCCACCCCTTGGCACCAGGCACCAGGCACGAGGCACTGGAGCCGACAGAACCAGCGAAGGAAGAGACGTCGATCGCAATCGTGGGTCGTCCAAACGCGGGAAAGTCTTCACTGGTGAACCGGTTACTTCGCGAGGATCGAATGATCGTCTCCGAAGTGCCTGGGACCACCCGCGACTCCGTGGACTCGCTCGTACAGTGGCACGGCAAGACGCTGCGCATCGTCGACACCGCGGGCATTCGGCGGCCCGGCAAGGTGGCGAAGTCGCAGGTCGAATCGGTGAGCGTGTTGCTGGCGAAGCGCTCCGTCGAGCGGGCGGACGTGGTGGTGCTGGTGCTCGACGCTACGGTCGGTCCTACCGATCAAGATGGGGCCATCGCCGGCGCCGCGAAGGACGCCGGCCGCGGCATCATCATCGCGGCGAACAAGTGGGACCTGATGAAAGAGCAGGGGCCCGATGCCGCCAAGGTTTTCGACGAGAAGGTGCGCTATCACCTCAAGTTCCTCGACTACGCGCCGATCGTGCACATCTCGGCGACGACGGGGGAGCGCACGCCGAAACTGCTCGAGATGGTCGAGCGCGTGGCCGAGGCCGGCCGCACGCGCGTGCCGACCGGCGAGCTGAATCGTTTCATCGAGAAGGTCACCACTGCATCGCCGCCGGTCACGGCCGGTAAGCGCAACGTCCGCGTGATGTATGCCGCGCAGGCCAGCGTGGCACCGCCTACGTTCGTGCTGTTCGTGAACACCGTCACGAAGCTGCATTTCTCGTACGAACGCTTCCTCGAGAACCGCCTGCGCGAGACGTACGGATTCTTCGGCAACCCGATCCGGATCCAGGTGCGCGGCCGCAAGGACACGCGCAAGGAGCGACGCACTGCTGCGGAGCGGGCGCCCGAGCGGCGCAAGCCGGTGAAGAAGGGTCCAGGGTCGAAGAAGACCAGGGCCCAGCGCGCGCGGGACGCGAAGCGTGGCGGGAAAGGACCGAAGGGAGCGCAAGGATCGAAGGGAGCGAATCGATCGAAAGGACCCAAACGATCGAAGCGATGAGCTCGAGCGTAGCGTCGGGCTGCGAATCGAAGGGTTTATACTGACGGTCAATGGCCGCGCCGAAACGCGAGCTCTTCAAAGCCGCCGAAGTCTGCGACGTCGTGCAGCTCCAGCCGTACGTGCTGCGATCGTGGGAGGCGGAGTTCCCGCAGATCGGCCAGGCACCTGCGGGTGGCGGGCCGCGCCTCTATCGACGCGCTGACATCGAGCTGGTGGTGCGCATCAAGCAGCTCGTGTTCGACGAGGGACTGACGCTCGCCGGCGCGCGGCGCCGGCTCGAAGAAGACGACGACCGCGAGACGCGCCCGGTGGTGCGGGTTGACGACGTGCTGGGCGCCGGCGTGCGCGACAAGTTGAAGAGCGTGAAGACTGGACTGCAGTCGATCCTGCAACTGCTTTCCACCGACGCAGGACAAGGTGAGTTACGCCTCGTCCCGCCTCCAGCGGCCGCCCCCACGGCGAAAAAGAAGACAGTCGCCAAAGCGAAGGCTAAGAAGTAAACTTAACTCTTAACTGTCGACTCTCGACTGCTGACTGCTGACTGTTAACGGGATGTAGCGCAGCCTGGCTAGCGCGCCTGCTTGGGGTGCAGGAGGTCCCGGGTTCGAATCCCGGCATCCCGACCAACTTTCGCGCAGGTTCCATCCGAAAGTTGGTCTCCTCCCGCGTTCAATGGTGGCTTTCTCTGGCATTGCAGTCCTCCAGCTCGCTTGACCATTGCAACGCAGGTGCCACGATCCACACGATAATGATCGACCGTGCGCCTCTCGCCTCGATCAGCGGCCCAGCTGACGCTCGTCTTCCTCGCCGTCATCGTCGCGGTATTCCCGCCCGGCGCCAACGCGGTCGAGCGGTGGTATTCGCGCGGCGTGTATCCGCAGCTGCAGGCGACGGTGACCTCAGCGTCGAATCGCATCCCCATCGCGTTGTTCGACGTGGCCATCGTCGGGTTTGCCGCAATCGCGATCGGCACGTGGATCTGGTCGATTCGGCTCGCGCGGAAGAAGCGATCCATCCGCCCAATCGGGCGCGGCGTGGCGGTCACGCTCACCCTGGTGGCGATGATCTACCTGTGGTTCCTTGCCGCGTGGGGCTTCAACTACGCGCGCCAGCCCATTGAAACGGTCGTGCCGTACGACGCGTCGCGCGTGAACCCGCAAGCGGTGCGGGCACTCGCCGAATACGCCGTCGCGCAGGCGAACCGCACCCACGCCGCCGCGCACGCGGCCGGGTTTCCGGCCATCCACGAGATGCCGCGCGCACTCATCACCGCGATGCAGGAAGTTGAACGCGAACTGGGTCGGCCGCGAACGACGGTGGCGGCCCGTCCGAAATATTCACTGCTGTCGCCGTTCTTCCGGGCGTCGAGCGTGAGCGGCATGCTCGGACCGTTTTTTCTCGAGACGCTCCTCAATCCGGATCTCACGGGCCCCGAACGTCCCTACGTCCTTGCCCACGAGTGGGCGCACCTTTCCGGCTACGCGCCCGAAGACGATGCGAGCTTCGTGGGATTGCTGGCGGCGCTACGCGCCGGACCCGCGGCGGAATACAGCGCCTGGCTCGAGCTGGCGTTCACCGCGATTGGCCAGCTGCAGCCGGTGACGCAGCGGCTCGTGATGGAAGCACTCGCCGAAGGCCCGCGCCAGGATCAACGCGCCATCTACGACCGCGTGATGAACACTCGCATCGCGACCGTCGACCGCGTCGCCTGGGCGACCTACGATCAGGCGCTACGATCGCAGGGCGTCGAAGAGGGCGTGCAAAGCTATAGCCGAGTCGTGGAGTTGCTGTTGGGCACGGATGTCTTGAAGATCCCAAGTCCCACGCCCCGAGCCCCAAGCCCCGCCTCCGCCGAGGCTACGGCGGGCAAGCCATGAAGACTCGCGTTCTGAAAGTCGATCCGTCGCAACCCGATCCGGCGGTGATTGAGGAAGCCGCCCAGGCCATACGCGATGGGAAGCTCGTGGCGTTTCCGACCGAGACCGTCTATGGCCTCGGGGCGCACGCGCTCGACGATCGTGCGGTGCAGAAGATCTTCGACGCCAAGGAGCGTCCCGCGAACGACCCGTTAATCGTCCACATCGCGCACGTGGGACAGGTCATGCAGTGCGCGGCGTCGTTCCCCGCGGCGGCGCGCAAGCTCGCACTCGCGTTCTGGGCGGGCCCGCTCACGTTGATTCTCCCGAAGAAGCCCTCGATCCCGGATCTGGTCACCGCCGGACTCCCGAACGTGGCGCTTCGCGCCCCGTCGCATCGCGTCGCGCGGGCGCTGATGGAGATGGCCGGCGTGCCGATTGCGGCGCCGAGCGCCAACCGGTTTGCGCGGCCGAGCCCGACCACCGCGGCACATGTTCTGGCGGACCTCGATGACCGTGTCGACCTGATCCTCGATGGCGGTGCCACCGACATCGGCCTCGAGTCCACCATCGTCGATTTCGCCGTCGATCCGCCGGTGCTCCGGCGCCCGGGCGGGATCACGTTCGAGCAGCTGCACTCGCTGGTGCCTGAGGTCACGATGCCCTCCGGAAAGGCTGAGGAGGATGAGTCTCCCCAAGTCGCTCCCGGACAAATGACGCGGCACTACGCTCCCAGGGCGCCGTTGACGTTGTATGAAGGCGATCCCGCACGCGTTGTCGAGAAGATCGGTGCCGATGCGCGGACCGCGGTGGCCCAGGGATCAAAGGTGGGCATCCTGGCGCCCGAGGATGACCTGAAGGCCTTGGCCCCGATCCTGGCCGCCACGGCCTCAGCTGGGCGTATCGAGGTGCGGCCGTACGGGTCGCGGTTGGATGTCGAGCGGGAGGGGCGGGAGCTGTTTGCCGCCATCCGCGAGCTCGAAGTATCCGACACGATCCGTCTTCGCGTCCGTGAACGCACCCTTCACGTGACCGAACAGCTCGCTCTCGAACACGCCCTCCGAGATGCCGCCTGCATTGACAATGACGAGCGGCTTCTCCGCACGCGGCGCTGATCTCGT
>JALDXK010000234.1:0-8371 GCA_032155105.1 Acidobacteriota bacterium | reverse complement strand
GTGGTGATCTGGATGAAGTAGTCGTTGCCGCCCTTGAGGATTCCGTAGACCTCCCACAGCGTGGGCTGCCCCTGCAGGTAAAAGTTCTTCGGCGAGCCGCCGCCGAGGATCACGCAGCCGTTCTTTTCCGCGGCGCGGATGATCGCGCACACCTCGTTGACGTCCTTGTTGGGATCGACCTGCAGGGTGCTGCGGTTGATCAGCTCGTGGTAGGCGATGTTCATGCCGATCGAGCTGTCGCCAGGGGACGAGGTGTACATCGGCACGCCGTATTTCGCGGCCGACGCCACGACCGAATATGCGGCGCAGCCCGGGCGCACCTTGAGCAGGTGCCTGCCCAATGCCTCGTGCAGCTCCGCGGACGACACCGGGCCTTCGAGGCCGCTCTTCACCAGGAAATCGCGGATGAACGAGTCGGTGTCGAGCAGCACCTGCGCCGGGAACAGCACGTCGTAGATGCGGATCACGCCTTCCTTGTACAGCTGGCGGTCGTCGAGGAACGGCGAGCCGCGGCGCAACGTGAAGTTCAGCGCGTAGTGGAGGTCGTGATAGAGGTTCGCACCGGTGCTGATCACGAAATCGATCAGGCCGCGTTCCATCATCGCGATCACGCAGCCGCCCAGGCCGGCCGGTGTCATCGCGCCGGCGAGGGTGAGGGCGATGGTCGTGTCGTGCTGTTTCGCCAGCATCTTGTCGCCGAAGATGCGGCACGCTTCGCCGAGGCGCGCGGCGTTGAACGCCTGGAAGCCTTCGTCGATGAGTGTCCGGACGGCCGCGCTGCCCTTCGGCCGGTAGTAACGAATGGGTTTGCCTTTGAGGAAAGACTTGGCGCCCTTCGGCGCTCCAGGTGAACGGTAAGGCATCGGTTCCTAGCCTAGCAGGTTCAATGGTTCAAACGGTTCACGAGTTCACGGGTTCATTCGGTTCGGAGGTTCACGGATTCGTCAGCGACCGGTACCGCGTGTCGGCGCGGAACGCCGCGAACAGCGGATCGAAGGCCAGGTTTGGCGGCAGGTTGTCCGTGGCCTTCAACATCGAAGCCATCTCGAATGCGCGGTCGAGGTTTCCGCTCGCCGCGTACCACTGCATCAGCGTCGCCGTGGGCGCGGGCCTCATGGCGTCCAGGCGGGTTCTCAACGCCGCCGCACGCGCGTCGCCGCTGCGATGGAACGCGATCGCGCATACCACCAGCAACTCGGCGTTCCCCGACTCGGCGGTGCCGGCGTCGTCGCATCCGCGGGCGGCGCCGGCGGCGTCGGCGTTCATCAGCAGCGCCTTGATCAGCATCACGCGGGCGAACGGCAGTTGCGGGCGCATTTCGAGGGCGCGTTGCTCCGCGGCGGCCGCGGCCTCGTAGCGGCCGCCGTAGTAGTGCACGAGACCGGCCGCCTGATGCAGCGTGGCTTCCATCGGGTCGAGCTTCACCGCCGCCTCGGCGTGGCGCCGGGCCTCGGCGTCACGGCCTTGCTCGGCCAGCAGGATGGCGAGCCACTGGTGCGCAATCGGGTAATTCGGATTGAGGTCGAGCGCACGGCGGAACGCCTTTTCGGCGCCGGCGGCGTTGCGATCGCCGAAGAACAGCACGCCGCCAAGCGCCGTGTTCGACTCTGCCATGTGGCCGGCAATGGCCATGGCCCGTTCGGCCGAGGCTCGGGCGCGCGCCGTGCGCTGGCGCGCGTCGACGCGTCCGGCCGACGGCGTGCCGCCCAGCATGTAGGCATCGGCCAGACCGACGTGGGCGAGCGCGAAATCCGGCTCGCGGGCCACCGCGTCGCCGAACAGCTTGATCGCGGAGGACAGGCCCTCGGGCGTCCGCTGGCTCCAGGCCTGGCGGCCGCGGAGATAGAGGTCGTAGACCGCTGGATCGAGGTCCTCCCTCGTGGTGAGCCGTTGCTCGTGCTCGGGCAGGATCGCCGCCTTCACCGACCTCGCGATCTCGCGCGCCAGCTCGCCCTGCAGCGACAGCACGTCCTTCGCCGATCGATCGTAGGATCGCGCCCAGATGTGCTCGTCGGTCTTCGCGTTGATCAGCTGCGCCACCACCCGCACCTGATCGCCGGCCTTGGTCACCGAGCCTTCGACGATGAGGTCGACGTTCAGCTCAGCGCCAATCTGCGCTAGCGACTTGCCGCTGTTACGATAGGCCTCGGTCGAGGTCCGCGAGATCACGCGCCAGCCCTTGATCTGCGCGAGGTCCGAGATCAGCACCTCGGTCATGCCATGCGCCAGGTACGCGTCTCCGGGCTCAGGCGAGAAGTTGTCGAGGGGCAGCACCGCAATCGCCTGCTCGCCGTGCTCGCGCGGCGCCGGAGCCGGAGCCGGCGCGGCCACGGGCGCCGGCCGGGAGTCCTGGTACCGCTGCAGGATGAAGATACCCAGCACGACGCTCGCCACGGCGCCGATGATCTGCGCGACGATGCGGCCGACGAACGAGATCCAGACGCTGCGGACCTTGTCCTTCTTCGGTTTGCCGGAACGATCGAGGGGCTCATCCCCGGGCTCGGGCATGATGGTTGAGTTTAGAGTAGCATCAGGGCGATGGAAGGCGCGTGGGTTCCCGTCCTGACCTTGCTGGCGGCCATCGGGGTGGCGCTAGTCATGTTTTTCTGGTGGAAGGGTCAGCCGTTCGCGGAGGGTGATATCTTTCGCGCGAGTCGCTGGTCGCGCGGCAATCGGCTCTTCCCGACGCAGGTGTTAATCTCCCCGACGGCGGTGGTGCACTACACGCCGGAGCTGGTCGGCCGTAAAGAACATTCAATTCATATCGCGCATGTGGCAAGTGTGAGTATCGACACCAACCTGTTCTTCTCCAACGTCCTGATCGAGACGAGCGGCGGCACCACGCCCGTGACCTGCCACGGCCATCGCAAGGGCGACGCCGTGCGCATGAAGCAGCTCATCGAACAGCACCAGACCCAGTATTACCGCGTCTCACGCGGCGACCGTCGAAGTCCCGCCGAAGCCTTCGGCGAAGGCGGACAACCCGAGGTGGCCCGTGGATGACGTGACGTTCGCGGCCCGGCGCGCCAACGCCGGCGGCCAGCGCCCCGAGCCCGACATCGAAACGCGCTTCAAGGGTCTCGTGCAGTCGCCGCTGCGCGCCGGCATCTTGCGCTTCCTGAGCGCCCGCCCCGACGAGACGTTCGATACCGAGGTGATCATGCAGACGTTCGGGCGGATGCGCCTCGACGTCGACAACTGCATCACCGAGCTGGTCGAGTTCGGCGTCATCAAGAAGCACCCCGGCGATCCGGCCAAGTACGGCGCCGCCAGGCCGGACCACGAGGTCGTGGTCAAGCTGCTCGACACCTTCCTCGAGGGCCGCGCCAACCTCGGCATCGAAGAAGCGTCGCCCTCGGTGCAGCGCTTCCGCGAGATGATCGGCCGCGACGAGAAGATGCTCGCCATCTTCGAGTGGATTCGCACCGCGGCGAAGTCCGACATCTCGGTGCTGATCCTCGGTCCCACCGGCGCCGGCAAGGAAGTGGTCGCGCGCATGATCCACGAGCTGTCGCGCCGCGGCACCGAGAACTTCCAGGCCGTCAACTGCGCCGCGCTGCCCGACAGCCTGTTCGAATCGGAAATCTTCGGCTACGAAAAGGGCGCCTTCACCGGCGCGCACGACCGCAAGCCCGGCCGCCTCGAGCTGGCCAACGGCGGCACGCTGTTCCTCGACGAAGTCGGCGACATGTCGCTGATGGCGCAGGCCAAGCTGCTGCGCGTCCTCGAGGAGCGCCGCTTCGAACGGCTCGGCGGCAACCGCTCGATCCACGTCGACTTCCGCCTGATCTCCGCGACCAACCGGCCGCTCGACATGTTCGTGCGCGAGAGCCGCTTCCGCGAAGATCTCTACTACCGCATCAACGCGTTCGCGATCCGCCTGCCGTCGCTGCGCGAACGTGCCGTCGACATCCCGGTGCTCGCCGGCCGGTTCCTCGCCCGCTACTGCGCGGCCAACGGGCTGCCGCTCGACGCCAAGCAGTTCAGCCCCGAAGCGCACGAGCTGCTGGTTGCGTATCACTGGCCCGGCAACATCCGCGAGCTCGAAAGCACCGTCTCGCGTGCCGCGCTGTCGGCCCCGGGTCGCTCGATTCGCGCCGCCGACATCGAATTCCTGCACGGCCACGCGATGCCGCGCGCCGAAGAATCCTCGAACCGCCTGCCGTCGCTGCGCGACGCCGAACGCGCCCACATCATCCGCGTGCTCGAGGCCACCGAGTGGAACAAGCTCGAAGCGGCCAAGGTGCTCGACATCAGCCGCGGCACGCTCTACAGGAAAATCGAGGAATACGGCCTCGAACCGGCCGCCGGCTCAGGCAGGCGTCGCGGACGTACGTCGTAGACCCACCACAACAGATCTAAAGTCCGTTAAAGTCGTATTCTCCTCTCAGCCTTTGCACGGATTTTGGCTAGGTCACCGGCCCGAATTCGCTAATAAATGCTCCAAACAATGCAGTTAGAGGACATAGTGGATCAACGCACGCATCCCGCTGTCCACTTTTCAGTTGAGATGTGACTCTTTGGTCTTGTATTCTCCCCGTGGTTAGACGGTTCGCGTCCCCCGCGTCCAAAAAATGAGCGCTCTACCGCTCCCCGCTCGACTGTATGTGGGTGCCATCATCGTGATCGGCGCCATGCTCGTGGTGTGGCTCGGCCCACGCTCCGAGTTCCACAACATTCCGCTATTCATTTTTCTGCTGCTGACCTCCGCCATCACCTCGGCATTCAAGGTCAGCCTGCCGCTCGCCAAGAGCGGCTCGACGATGTCGGTGTCCTACGCGGTCGACTTCGCGGCGCTGCTGCTGCTCGGGCCCAACGAAACCATGCTCGTCGCGGTCATCAGCGCGTGGAGCCAGTGCACGTTCCGGATGAAGACCAAGAATCCGGTCTACCGCACGCTGTTCAGCATGGCGTGCCTCGCCATTACGGTGCAGGCATCCGGCTTCGCGTACGAAGCGCTGGGGGGCGTCCCCGGCACGCTCACCTACAGCCTGGCCGGCCTCGCCAAGCCGCTGGTCGGCGCGGCGACGATGTATTTCATCTTCAACACCTGCCTGATCGCGATCGCCGTCTCGCTCGCCACCAGTCAGTCGTTCATGTCGGTGTGGAACCAGAATTTCCTCTGGAGCGCGCCGAGCTACTTCGTCGGCGCGGGCGCGGCAGCCATCGGCACCGCGGGCGTCATGCAGCTCGGCGGGTGGTTCGCGCTGCTGGCGGCGGCGCCGCTCTACCTCACCTATCGCACCTACAAGGTCTATCTCGGCCGCATCGACGACGAACGCCGGCACGTCGAGGAGATGGCCGACCTGCACCTCGCCACCATCGAGGCGCTCGCGCTCGCCATCGACGCCAAGGATCAGACCGCACAGTCACACATCCGCCGCGTGCAGGTCTACGCGACGAGCATCGCCCGCGGGCTCGGCATGTCCGACACCGAGATCCAGGGCGTGAAGACGGCGGCCCTGCTGCACGACATCGGCAAGCTCGCCGTGCCCGAACACATCCTCTCGAAGCCGGGTCCGCTCACGCAGGAGGAGTTCCAGAAGATCCGCGTGCATCCGCAGGTCGGCGCCGAGATCATCAGCGCGGTACCGTTCCCCTATCCGGTGGCGCCGCTAATCCTCAGCCACCACGAACGCTGGGACGGCAAGGGCTATCCGCAGGGACTGAAGGGCGAGGAGATTCCGCTCGGCGCGCGCATCCTCTCGGTGGTCGACTACTACGACGCGCTCACCTCCGATCGTCCCTACCATAAGGCGATGGCGCCGGACGCCGCCATGGCGCTGCTGCAGCAGGAAGCCGGCCGCGCGCTCGATCCCGCGGTGGTGCAGATGTTCGTCAAGATGGCCGGCGAAATGGAAGCCGTCGCGGAAACCGTCGAGACCGCCACGCCCCGGCGCCTGACACTCGAGCCGACCAACGAACGCGGCCGCCCGGCCGTCGGCTTCTCGCCGGAAACGACGAAGACCAACACCGTCTTCGAAGACATCGCGCTGGCCCACCGCGAAATCTACGCGCTCTACGAGATCGCGCAAACGATGGGCACCAGCCTCGGCGTGTCCGATACGATGGCGCTGATCTCGTCGAAGCTGTCGAACCTGGTGCCGTTCTCGGCGTGCGCGCTGTTCCTCTTCGACGAGGAACCGGACTCGCTGCGCTGCCGGTTCGCGACGGGCGTTGAGGCAGACGCGATCGGCACCATGACGGTGCGCGCCGGCCAGGGCCTCGCCGGCTGGGTGGCGCGCAATCGCCGCCCGCTCGTCAACGCACGCCCGAGCGCCGAGTTCGAGGCCGCCGGCCTCGCGAAGTCCACGACGCTGCAGTCCGCGCTCGTGGCGCCGCTCCTGTTCAGCGATCGTTTCATCGGCACGTTGGCGGTGTATTCGACGCAACCGGATTTCTATACCGACGATCACCGCCGCCTGCTCGATCGGGTGAGCGAACAGGCCGCGGCCGTGATTAACAACTCGATCATCTTCGAGCAGACGCAGGAAGATTCGCTCACCGACCCCCTCACCGGCCTGCCGAATACGCGCTTCATGTTCATGCACCTGACGCGAGAACTGGCGCGTGCCGAGCGCTTGAAGGCCGAAGTCGCGCTGCTCGTGATGGACCTCGACAACTTCAAGGAAATCAACGACAGCCACGGCCATCACGTCGGCGACAAGGCGCTCCGCGAAGTGGCCACCGTGCTGCGCTCGGCGATTCGTCCCTACGACATCTGCATCCGCTACGCCGGCGATGAATTCATCGTCGTGCTCTCGGGGTGCGGCGCCGACGAGGCCGAGCGCAAGCGCGTGGAGTTGCAGCGCACGGTTGACGAGGTGTTGTTCGAAGCGCGCCCCGGCCGCCGGTTGCCGCTCGCGATCAGCGTCGGCGCGGCGATCTATCCGCAGGACGGCGACAGCTACGAAGCGCTGCTGGCCACGGCCGATAGCCGCATGTATCGCGACAAGACCCGCCGCAAGCAACGCCATCACGCGCAGCCGGCGGCGGCGGCCGCCGCGGCGACGGGCACCGACGGCATGGCCGCCGTGTCGATCTCGCTGCAGCCGGCCGCGCAAGAGATCACCGAGATCGACATCCAGCGCGCCGGCTTCGGGGTGCTCTGACAGCAGTCAGCAATCAGCAATCAGCTTTCAGCAGTTAGCAATCAGCAGTCAGCAGTTAGCAATCAGCAATCAGCTTTCAGCAGTCAGCAGTTAGCAAGCAGCAAGCAGCAAGCAGTTTTCAGTTTCTCGGCTTTCAGTAATCAGCTTTCAGCGAATCAGCCGTAAAATCGCGGGCGGTGTCCACCATCACGGTGCCGGTCCGCCAGGTCATCAACGCCACGCCACGCACCCGATTGATCAATCTCGACCTGTCGCAGGTGGCGTTCGCATTCACCGCGGGCCAGGCCGTGATGGTTGGGTTGAGCGGCTCGCCGCTGCGCAAGCCGTATTCGATCGCCTCATCGCCGTGGGAGTTCGGGAAGACCGCGACCCTCCAATTGCTGGCGCAAGTCGATGACAGCGGCAGTCCCGATCCGCATCTCGAGCTTGCCGCTCCCGGGACCCCGCTTGATATCGAGGGGCCGTTCGGAACCTTTGGCCTGCCGCACGATTCGCCGCGTCCACTGTTGTTCATCGCCGGCGGGACCGGTATTGCGCCGCTTCGATCGATGGTGATTGAACATCTCGCCCGGCCGACGAGGCAGCCGGTCGCGCTCATTTACAGCGTCCGATCCGCAGACGAGTTCGCGTTCCGCACGGAACTGTCGGCGCTGGAGGCGGCGGGACGATTGCGGCCGCACTTGACCGTCACCCGCGATGACCAAGGCTGGCGTGGACGGCGCGGACGCATCGACGAACCGCTGTTGCGTGAGGCGCTGCCCTCAAGAGACGCGCTCTGCCTGGTGTGCGGGCCGCCGCCACTCGTGGCCAACATGCAATTGCTATTGGGACAGCTCGACGTGCCGCGGGATCAAATCTTGATCGAACACTACTAGCCGAAGAAAACTGCCGCTGACTGCTGGTTGCTGATTGCTGATTGCTGATTGCCGTTGGCTGGTTGCTACATTCCCAACACGTGGAAACCCGCGTCCACCATCAGCACTTCGCCGGTCACGCCGCGGCCGGCGTCGCTCAGCAGGAACGCCGCCGCATCGCCGACCTCGGACGTTTCGATCGCCCGGCGCAGCGGCGCCTTCTCACGGACCACGCCGAGAATCGACGAGAAGCCGCCAATGCCCGCGGCCGCGAGCGTCTTCACCGGGCCGGCCGAGTACTTCATGGTGCTGCTGAAGCTCTCGCTCATGGCCGGCGTCTTCCTCGCGTCGCCGATCGTGTTCCGCGAGCTGTGGAAGTTCATCTCGCCGGGCCTCTACGATCGC
>JALDXK010000233.1:0-8372 GCA_032155105.1 Acidobacteriota bacterium | reverse complement strand
GCCAGGAACTGGGGGCGCGCGCCCGGCAGGCGATTGTCGACCGATTTTCACTCGAGCGGATGGTCGCCGCCACCGCTGCCCTCTACGAGGAACTGTTCGCTCGCACCCAGCGCCAGCGCGTTCGGCCGCCCGATGCGCGCGCGATCAGCCGCCAGCGGGGTACGGCATTAGCGCCATCGCCGTCGACGTCATCAACGACTACAGCACGTTTGTCCGCCTCGAGCCGCGGTGGAACGAGACCGTCGATCGCGCCGGGCTCGCGCATCCGTTCCTGCGCCACGAGTGGCTGCGGTGCTGGTGGGATTCCTTCGGCCAGGGTCGCACGCTGGCCATCATGGTGGTCCGCGCCGGTAACCGCATCCTGGCGCTCGCGCCGCTGATGCTCGAAACGGCGCGCATGTATGGGATTCCGGTGCGGCGCGTCCAATTCCTGCACAACGATCACACGCCGAAGGCGGACGTGATCGTCGCCGAGCGGCCGGACGAAGCGTATGCGGCGCTGTGGAAAGCCTTGCAAGGCGGCCGCACGAAATGGGACGTCCTGCAATTGAGCCAGCTGCAGTACGACTCGCCGACACACGAACAAATGGCGCACTTCGCCGCATCGGCCGCCTATCCGACCACGCTGTGGCAAAGCGACAATTCGCCGTATCTGGCGCTCGAACACGACTGGAACGCCTATCTGAAGGGGCATGCGAAGCTGAGGCAGAATCTTCGCAATCGCCTCAATCGCCTGACCAAGCAGTGTGGAGAACCGACACTGGAAGTCATTAGCGATCGCCATGCGATTCGCAACGCGCGCGATGAGGCGCTCAAGCTCGAAGCGTCAGGCTGGAAGCGACACGCCGGTACGGCGATCTGTTCCGATCCGCACGTCCTGCGCTTCTACACCTTGCTTGCGGATCGCGCCGCAGCCAGCGGCTGGCTGCGACTGCTGTTCCTGACGGTCAACGGCCGCCGCATCGCCGCCTCGTATGCCTCGCGCTACCAGGACCGGCTGTCGTTCTTCAAGACCGGCTACGACCCGGCATTTGCCGCGTATGCCCCGTTCAAGTTGCTGACCTACTTCACTATCCGCGAGGGATTTTCAGAAGGCCTTCGCGAAGTGGATTTCCTCGGCGACGCCGAGCCCTGGAAGCTTGAATGGACCGCCACGACGCGGCCGCACGACTGGCTGTTCGTGTTCGGCCACACTGCGCGATCGAGCCTCGTTCACACCGTCAAGTGCCGGATGCTCCCGGCGATGAAGCAATGGCTGCGTCACTGACCTACGTGCCGACGTTTCAGGGTCTCTCGGCCTTCGATCTGATCCGACGGGCCACTCGGGACGCCGCCTGCTTCCCCTTCAACACCGGGAGCCTGCCGTTCTATCGCGCCCGTAACGCGATCTATCACTTGTTCCTGGCGCTCAGATCGCTGCGGCCGCGACTGTCGGTCCTGGTGCCCGATTATCACAGTGGCAACGAGGTGCTGGCGCTCAGTGCCGCCGGCGCCACCGTTCACTTTTATCCCATTGGCCGCGACCTGCAGCCGGACCTCGACGCGCTCGAGCGGCTCTGTCAACGACATGACCCCGACGTCCTGTACGTCATTCACTATCTCGGCTGGCCCCAACCGATGGCCGCCCTCCGGTCGCTCTGTCGGCGACGCACGATGCTCCTGGTCGAGGACTGCGCATTGTCGCTGCTGAGCGAACCTGATGGCCGCACGCTCGGTACGCATGGCGACTGGGCGGTGTTTTGCCTGTACAAGACGCTGCCCGTGCCCAATGGCTCGCTGCTCGTGCAAAACACGATGCCCCTCGCCTCCCTGGATCGACTGAATCTTCGCCCCGCTGGCGCCGTCTCCGTCATCGGCCGCATCGCGGAACTCGTCGTGCAGCGCGTGCGCGCGAGGGCGAACGCGATCGGCGGCGCACTGCAGTCGGCCAAACAGGCGGTGGGCCGGGCGATGGGCGCGGCCGACGTCGCCCGCTCGAACGTCGGCGACATTGGCTTCAACGTCGAGGACGTCGACCTGCGCATGTCGACCACCTCCGAGCGGCTGCTGCGGCGGTTCGACTTCGGCGACATCCGCCGCAAGCGCGTCAGCAACTATCAGGCATTGGGCCAGGCCCTGAATGGCGCTGTCAGGCCGCTGTACCCGCGGCTCGCCGATGGCGCCTGCCCGCTGTTCTACCCGATCGTCGTCGCCGACAAGCCGGCGACCGCCGCCGCCCTGCGAACCCACGGTGTGCAGGCGCTCGAGTTCTGGAACCACGGCGCCGATGCGATTGCCGCAGAGAGTGCTGACGTTCGCTACCTGCGATCGCACGTGCTCGCGCTGCCCGTCCATCAGGACCTGTCGCCGCGCCAGCTGCACCACGTGGCCACTCGTGTGGCCCGGGTGTTGGGAGCCAGCGCCGTATGATGCTCGGCAGCCACACTCCGGCGCAGTTGTCGGCCCCCACGAACGACGCCGTTGTCGAGGTGATCGCCGACCGCCATGCCTTGCACGCCCTGCGCGAGCCGTGGAACGCCCTGCTCGAGGCGACCGGACGCTGGACGCCGTTCATGACGTGGGAGTGGATGTCGGCGTGCTGGACACACCTCCGCGGCACCGCCACCCTCAACATTCTCACGGTGCACTCCGGTGGCCGGCTTATCGCGATTGCGCCGTTGATGTTGGTGCGTCGCGGACTGTCGGTAACTACGCGCCTGGAATTCATGGGCGTCGGCGCCGGCGCTGATTACCTCGACATCATCGTGCGCGCCGATGATGAGCCCGCGGCACTGGCAGCATTGGCGACGCACCTCGACACCCGGCAGCTGGCGTTGCATCTCGATCACCTGCCGCCAGGCCCGGTGTCGGCGCGCCTTTGGCGCGAGCTTGCCCGCAGTGGCTGGACCGCGATCGAAGGCAGCCCCGACGTCTGCCCAATCATCGATCTGGCTGGGCACACCTGGGATTCCTACCTGTCGTCCCTGGGATCGTCGCACCGCGCCAACGTCCGCCGCCGGCTTCGCGCACTGGAGGCTGGATTCGATGTGCGCTTCTCCGCCGTCGACTCGCATGAGGAACGCTGCCGCGCTCTCGAAGCGCTGTTCGTGTTTCACGATCAGCGATGGCTCGAAAGCGGCGGCTCCACGGCCTTCAGCACCAGTGCCTTGCGCGCCTTTCATCACGCCCTGACCCGCAGTGCGTTCGACAGTGGCTGGCTCCGCATGTATGCGCTATTACTCAACAACGCCACCGCGGCGGTGATGTATGGGTTCGCCCGCGATGGCCGCTTCTATTTCTTCCAGCACGGCGCCGATGCTGCCCATGCCGCCTGCAGTCCCGGGCTGGTGCTGATGGCACTCACGATTCGCGCCGCCATCGACGATGGCCTGCGCGAGTTCGACATGCTCTACGGACATGAGGCCTACAAGACACTCTGGGCCCGTCACCAGCGTCCGCTCGGACGGCTCTTGCTGTTTCCGCCGCGCCTCGCCGGTCGGTGGTCGCAGCGGCACGCCGAAACACGCCTCGCCGTCCGTGCGCTGGTCCATCGTCTTGGCTTGAAGGGATCCCATGACGGTGCGTAGTCGCCTGCCGCGCTGGCGAGGCCGCCTCAAGGAAAGCGCCGCGTCGGTGATCAGCCGCATTGGCAGCGCGCAATTACGGCTTCGCTCCGGCCGCGGCTATCGGCCGCTGGTCCTCGGTTACCACCGGGTCGTCGAAGACTTCGAGGCGGCGTCGAGAACCGACATGCCGAGCATGCTGATCAGTACCGCGATGTTCGAGCGGCAGCTCGATCTGATCGGCCGGCGCTTCCGTTTCGTCAGCGTCGACGAGGTTGGCGATGCCGTGAGACACGGGGTGCCATTCGAAGAGCCGGTGGCAGCGGTGACCTTCGACGATGGCTACCAGGATGTCTTCGACAACGCAGTGCCAATCCTGAAACGCAAGGGCATTCCGGCTGCGGCGTTTGTAGTCACCGATCTTGTTGGCCGAGCGGCGTGGCAGACCCACGACAAGCTGTATCACCTCGTCGAAAAGGCCTTCTCGCAGTGGTCCAATCCGCGCGCACGCCTGCAGGGCGTGTTGCGCGATCTCGGGCTTCCGGAGTCACGTATCCTTGGCGATGCCGGCGCCACGCGGTCGCCCCTGCTGACCGTCTCGGCGCTGCTGCCAGAGCTGTGCCGCGCCGACACGATTCGGGTGATGAACCGCCTCGAATGGCTGGTCGGCAACGGCTTCGTCGGCGTGCCGCCGACCATGTCGTGGTCGGTGTTGAATCAGCTGCGGCGCGACGGCTTCGTCATCGGGTCGCACACCCGCGCGCACGTCTCATTGCCGATGGAGTCGCCGTACGCGGCGGTCGACGAGCTTGCCGACTCCAAGCGCGTCATCGAGCAGCACCTCGGCGTGCGGATCGATCACTTCGCGTATCCCGGAGGCCAGTTCACCCCGGAGGTCGTCGAGGCCATCGACCAGTGCGGCTATCGTTATGCCTATACCGCCTGCCCCCACTTCGATCCGCGCTACCCGGCGCTGACCATCGAGCGGCTGCTCTTGTGGGAGCGGTCCTCGATCGACACCGATGGGCGGTTCTACCCTGCCATTCTCGATTGCCAGGCACAAAATCTGTGGCCGCCGGCGCGACTCTGCCGCCGCACCCACTTCACGAGGGACGATGCCCGACGGTGATCGCATCTCGCGCGCGGTACGCGTGCTCGCGACCGGGCGCGCGCCGGGAGTGGCGATCGCCTTCGCGATTCCGCTCGTCCTCGCCCGTACGTTCGACCAGGCGGAGTTCGGCACCTATAAGCAGCTCTTCCTGATCTACGCCACGCTGTTCGGCCTGGCGCAGCTCGGCATGGCGGAGAGCCTGTACTACTTCGTGCCGCGCGAACCCGCGAAGGCCGGCAGGCACGCGGCCAATGCGATGACGTCGCTCGCCGCCATCGGCCTGGTCTCGGTCACGGTGCTGTTCGTGCTACGCGATCAGGTGGCGGCGTGGTTCAGCAACCCCGCGCTCGGGGCGCATCTCGTTTCGCTCGGCTGGTTCCTCGCGTTGATGCTGGTCTCGGCGGTGTTCGAGATCGTGCTGATTTCGCGTGGCAAGCCCGCGGCGGCAGGCTGGGCCTATGCGCTCTCCGACATCGCCCGCGCGGCGTGCTTCGTCGTGCCCGCCGCAATGGCCTACGGCCTGCGCGGCGTGATGGCCGGAGCCGTCCTCTTCGCGGCAACCCGAGCCGTGATCACCGGAATGTCGTTGTGGAGTGAGTTCGGATCCGCCTTGCGCATTGACGCCCGCGCGCTGGCGCGACAACTGACGTATGCGCTGCCATTCGCGCTGGCCGTTGGCATCGAAGTGCTTCACCTCAATTGGCATCAGTACGCGGTGGCCGCGCGTGTCGACGCCGCGACGTTTGCCGTGTATGCAGTCGGCTGCCTGCAGGTGCCGGTCGTGGATTTGATCGTAACCTCGGCCGTCAACGTGATGATGGTCGAGATGGCCGTGGCGAAAGACCGCGACCTCGCGGCGGCGCGCCGGCTGTGGCACGACACCATCGCACGCCTCGGCTTCATGATCTTTCCGCTCGCCGCCTTCCTCATCCTGATGGCGCGCGACATCATCGTCGTGCTGTTCACCAGCGCTTACGCGGGCAGCGTGCCGATCTTCATGCTGTGGTCGCTGACGATGCTCGCGTCGGTGCTAGTCGTTGATGGCGTGCTGCGCGTCTTTGCCCAGACCAAATACCTCGTCGCGCAGAACGTCGCCCAGCTGCTGCTCGTCGCTGCCCTCGCCGGTCCATTCCTGAGCATTTTCGGCCTCGGTGGCGCCGTACTCGCCACCTTGTTCGCCGCGCTTGCCGTGAAAGCGGCAGCCGTCGTGCGCATCAGCCGGCTGATGGGCCTGACCGTGACCGAGGCCTTGCCCTGGCGGCGCCTCGCCACCGCGGCTGCGTGCGCAGTGGTCGCTGTCGTGCCGACGTTCGCGATCACCAGAGGCGTGGACCTTCCGCCGCTTGCGCTGCTGCCGCTGGCGGGGCTCGCCTACGCCTCGACATACGCACTGCTCTATTACCTCGTCGGCCGCGAACCACGGCCGCGCCTGATGCAAACCGCACCATCCACTGTCTAGAGACACTTCCATGTGTGGCATTGCCGGCATCGTTCGCTGGAATGACGAACCCGTGTTCGAGCACGAGATTCGATCGATGTGCGACCTGATGGTGCATCGCGGTCCGGACGATCACGGCGTGTACGTGGCGCGCCACGTCGGCATAGGCATGCGACGGCTCAGCATCATCGGCCTCGACACCGGGCATCAGCCGATGTCGAACGAGGACGGCAGCATCTGGGTCGTCTTCAACGGCGAAATCTACAACTACGCGTCGCTCCGCCACGATCTCCAGCAACGCGGGCACGTCTTCAGGACCACGAGCGACACCGAATGCCTGGTGCACCTGTACGAGGAACACGGGCGTGACCTCGTCGAGTATCTGCGCGGCATGTTTGCCTTTGCGATCTGGGACGGCAACACCCGTGAGCTGCTGCTGGCGCGCGACCGGCTTGGCATCAAGCCGCTGTATTACGCCGAATCACGGCACGGGCTGGTCTTTGCGTCGGAACTGAAGCCGATCCTCCAGTGCCGTGGTGTCGATCGATCGCTCGACTGGGAAGCGGTGGGTCACCTGCTGACGTTTTTGGCCACGCCATCGGCGTCCAGCATCGTCGCCGGGATCCGCAAGCTCGAGCCGGCACAGGTCGCGATTGCGCGAGCGGATCAACCGCTAGGCCTCCACCGGTACTGGGATGTCCGCTTCGAGCCGGATGAGCGTGCCACCGAAGGCGAATGTATCGAGCGACTTCGCGCCTTGCTCGCAGAGTCGGTCGCGCTGCATCGCGTGTCCGATGTGCCGGTCGGTGCGTTTCTGAGCGGCGGCATCGACTCCAGCGCGGTCGTCGCCACCCTCGCCCAGCAACAGTCCGCGCCGGTCAAGACGTTCTCCATCGGCTTCGAAGAGGCCGAGTTTGACGAGCTGGCCTACGCACGGGAAGTGGCCGCGCAATTCGGAACCGATCACTATGATTTGGTCGTTCGTCCCGACGTCGTAGCCATTGTCGAAGACCTGACGTGGTACCTGGACGAGCCGTTCGGCGACACCTCGGCAATTCCGACCTACATGGTGTCGAAGCTCGCGGCAGCGCACGTGAAGGTGGTGCTGACCGGCGATGGCGGCGATGAAGTGTTCGCCGGTTACGAACGCTACCTGGTCGAAGAACGCGAGCAATCGTTCGACCGGCTTCCCGCTCCACTGCGACGCGCCGCCGGCGTTGTTGGGGCCATGCTTCCCTCCGGCATACGCGGGAAACGTTTCCTCGAGCACCTGGCTCTCGACGGCGCCCGCCGCTACGTCGATGCGTCGACCATGTTCCGCGCCCCCGATCTGCGGCAGCTGCTGCACCCGGATGCCTACCGCGAGGTTGCGGGCCACGACGCTGCGGCCGGCGCCGCCTGCTCGATGGGCACCTTCAACGACGACTGGCTGTCTGCCGTGCAGCGCTGGGACCTGACCGCCTATCTGCCACAGGACATTCTCACCAAGGTCGATCGCATGACAATGGCGCACTCCATCGAAGCACGGCCGCCGCTGATCGACCACCGCATCGTCGAATTCGCGGCGACCGTGCCGGCGCGCCTCCGCCTGCGCAACGGACACACGAAACACCTGTTCAAGCAGGCGATGCGCGGTGTGCTGCCCGATCACATCATCGACCGGCCCAAACACGGCTTCGCGGTGCCGCTCGCCCAATGGTTGCGCAAGGACCTGGCCGCATTCGCGCGCGACATCCTGTTGTCGTCGACGGCCCGGGAGCGCGGCGTGTTCAACCTGCGGCATGTCGAACGGCTGTTGCAGCTGAACGATCGTGGCCGAGACCTGGGCTTACAGCTGTGGACCCTCCTGTCGCTGGAGCTATGGTGCCGCCGCTTTCTCGATCGGCCCGCACACGTGCGCGCCGAGGTCCCGGCGCGTTCGATGCAACCGATCACCGTCGGAGGGGTGGAATGACCAGGCCGCCACGCGTTGCCATCGTTGCGGCGAGCCTCGACATCCTCGGCGGGCAGGGCGTGCAGGCGCGCAGCCTGGTCGATTCGCTGACCGCCGACGGCCAGCCGGTATCGTTCCTGCCCATCAACCCGCGCTTTCCGCGGCCGCTCGGCAGACTCCGCCAATGGCGCGGCGTTCGCACGCTCCTGAACCAGGGCCTGTACATCCCCGGTCTCGTCCGCCTCGCACAGGTGGACGTGGCACATGTCTTCTCCGCGGCCTACGCGTCGTTCCTGCTCGCGCCCGTGCCGGCGATGTCGGTGGCGCGCGCGTTGCACAAGCACGTGG
>JALDXK010000232.1:0-8392 GCA_032155105.1 Acidobacteriota bacterium | reverse complement strand
CTTCCGGACCGGGCGAACACGGTAAGGTCTATGCCCTGGCGATCTCGCCAGCCGGACGCCACTTCGCGTTCGCCGGGTACACGGGTCAGAAGAATCGTCGTGTCGTCGAGGGCCGCACACATTTCGACTATGAAATCTACATCCACGAGCTGGCCAGTGGCCGGAGGGTGCGCACGCTCGACGTGCCAGGCATCATCGATGGCCTCGCGTGGTCCACATCGGGCGATTTCCTGGTCGCAACGACCAGCGATATGCCGCCGAGTATCTACGAGGACGTTCAGGTTCCGTTAGAAGCGCTCCACATTTTCAAGGCGCCAGAGTACACACCGGTAATCAGACCGACCACGGCGCCCCCGCGGGCGGCCGTTGCAGGCTATGACCGAAAGGGCCGGCTGATCGCTGTCTACAAGCCGGGGGGCTCGTTTGTCGCGGAGCTCTTCGGCGTCAACTTCGAGTCGGTGGATTCGCGGCAATTCGATGGAAACCCTGGAGGGATCGCGATCTCGCCGGACGGGTCGATGTTTGCGGTGGCCACACTGTACTCCGGCTTGCTCGTGCACAGCACCGGCGACCTGTCAGTGCTGCACGAGCAAGAGTTCCGGCCTCAGACAGTTGGCGCTCTCACTCTTCGTCCCGAACATTCGGCTGTCGCCTGGTCGGCCGACGGCCGCTGGCTGTATTTCGCCGGGCGGGCGACATGCACCGGGGATGGGTGCGCCGTACGTGCCTGGCGTGCCGACCAGTGGGCGTCGTACACCGATATCCCGGTCTCGACGGACCGCGTCACACACCTGGTTGCACTAGACGGCGGTGGGTTCGCGTTCGCCACGGCGGGCGCGAGTTTCGGCGTGGTCGATGCAACCCATCGGCGAACGCTTTACATCGAACCGCCGCCCGCCGCGCCGCAGGCACCTGCCTCCGAAACGCGCGCGGCCCCGGGAGACGAGTTCTGGTCGGCATGCATCATTCCTCCGGGGCTGCCGCTGCTCCCGGACGGCCGGTTTCCTCATCAGCGTGGGAAGTTCCTGTTCATCGACAGGGCGGGCCGAGTCGTCATGGCGCCCCCTTTTGACTCGGTCATGCCATTTTCGGAAGGGCGGGCACGGGTCAGCCTGGACGGGAAGTACGGATACCTCGATCGTGCCGGGCGGTTGGTCATACCGGTGCAGTTCGAGAATGCTCGCAATTTCTACGGAGGTCGGGCGGCCTTCGAGTTGGAAGGTCTGATCGGCTTCATCGATCTGACCGGAAGGGTCGTCATCCCGCCGCGGTACCTGGGTGCCGGGAACTTTTCAGATGGGTTGGCACGTGTCAGTGAGTACGGACAGGACCACTACGGTTACATCAACGTGCGAGGCGAGATGGTCATACCGCCGACGTTCGATCAGGCGGATGACTTTCATGACGGCAAGGCAGCTGTCCGAGTTGGGGAGAAGTGGGGTTTTATCAACACACGTGGCGAATGGATTACCGCACTCGGGTCCGATGCCGCCCGCAATTCTGCTGCCGAACGATGGCGTGCGGAAATGGCACCGTCCTTCGCAGAAGGACTCAAGGCATTCCTGGAGGGTGGGCTGTGGGGATACCTCGACGAAGCAGGACACGTGGCGATTCCGCCTCGGTTTAACGAGGTATCCCCATTCTCGGAAGGCCTCGCGTCGGTGTGCGTTGCGGCTGAGCACGTCGCGTCGATTCCCGTTGCGCCAGGCCCGCCGCCAGACGTTCAGAAAACCGCTGGCGTCAGCAGCGACGTCGTCATTCCGCCGCCGCCTCGTCCAGCTCTCTCTGAGTCCGACAAGCAGCGACTGGATGCGCTTCACGAGACGGTGCTGGCGCTGGCTGGTGAACGCCGTTATATCGAGGCTTTGGCACCGGCTCGAGAGGCCGTCACCGTCGCGGGACAGGCGCTGTGGCGCGACGACCCTGGGCTGATTCAGCCGTGGATCGATCTCGCGCGCGTTCGCCAGATGCTCGGAAACTATCGCGCAGTGGCTGGCGGTCGCATCAGTGAGACGCTCTCCGCATGGCGCGACGCTCGGGATGGTTTCAGCCGTGCGTTGCAACTCGTCGAGAGCAGCAAAGGTGCATACCATGCCGACGTCGCACCGATTGCCAATGAGCTGAGCGATGTCTTTGCCTCGTTGGGTGAATACGACTTGGCCGTTGACATGAAGCGGCGCGTACTTGCAATCGCCAAGGCCCCCGGCGGTGCCGAGAGCGCAGCGGCGGTAAAGGCGGAGACCGACATCGCCGCTCTTCGTGCAGAGGAACTGGTCTTTCCCGATCCGCAGTACAAAGACCTGATGAAGGCCCTGCCGGTCGCGCTTGCGCAGCTTCGTGCCGCTGAAGCGACAGCGGACGCGGCTGACGTGAATGTGCCGCGCGCCGCTTACACAGTCGCGGCGATATACAGTGCTTCAAAGGTCGGTATTCGTAGCGCGGCAATCAAGTTGTATGAGCAGGTGCTGGCGGCATACTCGGCGAGTGGCCGTGAGGATCGTCAACGCGCGCTCGCCGCGCGCGTGGCCATCGCACGTCTGTACGTCGAAGCGCGGCGGTTCTCAGACGCTGAGCGGTTGTTCGGCCAGGTCACCAGCGAAGTGGAAGCGGTGCTCGGGCAGAACGACCCGGCGCTGATCGCGCTTTGGACCGAGCGTGGCTACGCGCTTCGCGCGTCGGGCCAGCACGCGGCGGCAGCCGCGGTATTTGCACGCGTGCTGTCCTTTGAGGAAGACCGCCTTCGTCTCGACGGATCGGCCAGCATTGATGTTCGCGCCGCCCTCGAGAACCTCGCCGATACGCGCCGTGTGATGGGTGACTACACGAAGGCGGAACAACTGTACCGTCGCATTCTTGATTCAGAGCCGGGGCTCCCCTGGATGCACCATAGCCGAATCTTGAAAAAACTCGGCGCGGCACAGCGTCTGCGCGGCGACCTGGTGTCAGCGCGCGCGTCATTGCAGAAGGCGCTGGATATCCTGAAACCGCACCTCGGGTTGCGCCCGCGTGCGATGACTTTGGCCGATTTCATCTCCGCCGAGGTCGTCGCCGAGTTATGTGCCCTGGCAGTAGCCGCCAACGATCCAGGCGGTCTACGCGAGTACTTGCGCCTCTCTGCGACTCTGGACGATCACAACTTCTGGGTGTCACAGACCAGCGATCGGTTGCTCGACCAGGTGCAAGACAGCGGTCGAATGCGGGCCTACTACCAGACCTTGCTCTTTACCGCCCGCCTTCTGCGTGATGATTCGGACTGGGTCCGCCAGGCCTACGATCTCGTCCTGGATCGAAAGGGCATCGTCCTCGACCTTCAGCTGCAGACGAGACCTGCCGCCGGCAGCGCCGATGCAGCTGCCCGCCGCCAGTTGGAAGAGCTGGCTGCTGTCCGCAGCGAGCTTGCTGCCGTCATGATGCGGCGTCCGGGATCGCGCGTCTCCGCGCAGGACGATGCAGTGGTGACGTCGCTGTTCGAACGGGCAAAGAGTCTGGAGGAGGATTCGGTGTCGTTCCTCGTGCGCCTGGAAGCCGCCGAACGGCGCCCGCGGATCGCAAGCGCCGACATCAAGTCCAACCTGCCTCGTGATACGACGTTTGTCGAGTTCGTCCGAGTCCGTGATGAAGATCCGGCAGAACATGACATCGATGCCCCCGACAGCAACGATGCGGTCTATCTCGCTTTCGTAGTCACGTCAGGAGGCGAACTGTCAGTCGTGGAGCTAGGATCTGCCCGCACTCTCGATGTCCTCGTCGGCGACGTGCAGGCTGCGATGCGCATCAGGGCGGATTCCACTTCGACTGAGAGGGTCCTGAAGGAGCTACATGCGCGCCTCTGGACGCCGCTCCAGCCTCTGCTTGGCAGCAGCCGGCACATCATCGTCAGTCCGGACGGAGAGCTGCATCGTGTCCCGTTCGCTGCGCTCGTCGATACGGATGGCCGTTTCTTGATCGAGCGATTTCGATTTGCCTATTCGGGCAGCGGGCGCGATCTTGCGCTATCGCCGCTCAGGCGGGCAGGGATCGCGAAGGTCGATCTGGCTCTTCTTGCCGACGCCGATTTCGGCGCGCCAGGACCGTACGCACCGCTGCCGGCAACGGCGGTGGAAGCAGAACGGATCCCGCGTCTGCTTCCGCGTGGAAGATCGCACACGATTCTGCGAGATCGAGATGCCACGGAAGCCGCAGTGAAGGGCTTGCCTCCCGCGCGCATCCTTCATATCGCGACCCATGGATTCTTCCTCGCCGAGGACGACTTCCGGCTCGAAGCTGCGGAGCACGAACAGGCGCTTGTCAGATCGGGACTAGCGCTAGCTGGCGCAAACGGTAGCAAGCGTTTGGCTGGCGGCGACGACGGCTTGCTGACGGCTCTCGAAGTGAGCGGCCTCAACCTCTCGGCCACCGAACTCGTCGTCTTGTCCAGTTGCGATTCGGGTGCCGGATCGATCGTCAACGGGGAGGGCGTGTTCGGCCTGCGCCGTGCCTTTCGTGTGGCGGGCGCCGGCAGCATCCTGATGGCTTTGTGGCCCGTGGAAGATCGGCTCACGGCCGAGATGATGATCGATTTCTATCGGAACGCCGCCACGATGCCTTCGGCTGCGGCGTTTCACGAAGCGCAGTTGGAAGCCGTCCGCCGGAATCGGGCGCGACAGGGATTTGCTGCGGCCTTCGACTGGGCAGCATTCATCCTCGAGAGTCCCACTGCATTCGGTCAGGCAGCCGCGCGCCGATGAACGTCGGAGCTACCGGCGTGCCGCTGGTAGCAACCCGATAGACACCAGGACGTCACCGTATTTCTTTGCCGCGAGCGCGAAGGCATTGCGCGAGTTCAGTTCCAGTCTCGTCAGCGCCTCCTCCGACCAGGTGCGCTCTTTTGCCGCCAGCCAGCAGAACGTACGCGTCCAGTCCCAGACCAAGTTTGGAACTACGTGGCTCATATCGACGAACAGGCTCCGAGTGGCGCCTTGAGGGCGGACGGAGACGAAGAACGGCCCGTTGCTCTTGACGTCGTTCCCGAGTCCGTCCAGGATGACCTTCGCGCGTGCGTAGTCATACGAGTCGAGCAACTGCTCGGCGAGTCGGGTCACTTGTCCGCTGTCTGCGAATTCACTTGGAACCTGTACGTTCTTCGTGACGGGAAGCAGCGTGATATTCAACTGACTCCGCCGACGATGTCGCTCGAATTCGTTCATCGGCGGGAGAACCCGAAGGTACGCCTCGAGGGCCTTGAGATGACGCGCGCGTTCCATATCGTCTCGTGGCGGAGTGCCAAACAACAAAAAACTCCGAAGACCATAGTCGTCCGGAAGGTCCTGATTGGGCAGGAGCAACGCCCTTCCGGTCAGGAGGCCGCGGCGGTCCTCCGGTGTACGCGTCCGCACGGCGATGGTAACGTTGCGCCGAAGCAGCGCGTCCACCTTCGTGATGACGTCGTCGCTGAGCTCGTTTGCAGCGGACAGATAAAGCACCGCCAACCTGCCGCGCGGCGAGATCGTGTCCGGATGATCAGCAGACAGCTGCGTTTCGTAGATAGTCAGAACCGTCTCGGCTAGCGGAATCGCCTCGATGTAGCGTTCGGCCGCTTCCAGTTGATCGATCTGTACCGTCAACTGACGCACGCGGTCGACGTCGCGGATCTGTCCTGCTGACGCGCAGCCGAACATCGGTGCCGCGACCACAGACGCGCACACAAGCGTCACGATGAGCGGGACCGATGCGAACGCCGAATCGCGAGGCTCATCACGTTTCTGCATCCCTGTTCTTTGCTGACCAAGCAGCCCGGAGTCTGAAGGCGAAGATTGTAATGCCGAAGACGATCACGACCAGTAGCAACGTCTCCGGCGGGGTAAAGGTCCAGCCGAAGAGCAGCGCAGTCGCAACGAGGACCAGCGTGCTGAGCAAGAGGGACGCAACGAGGACAGTGACCAGGCTGACGACGGTCGTGAGGAGCTGGCCCCCCAAAGGAATCACGCGACGAGGTGCCGTTACCCCCGCGTGTTCCAGCGCGGCGATCACTTCACCAACGTCGGAGTTCCAGTCGCTGTCGCGTAGCTGAAGCGCGTTGATGTTCGTGAGCGCACGCAGTGGCTCCGGCAGGTCGCGAGGTATCGGCATCGCCGCGCCGCCGACGAGCACCGGAATGATTCGCAGGCGGCGAGATAACGCCAGTTCCAGTTCGACGCGGTTCGCGCCGGCTTCGCTCTCGAGAATGCGTTGGCCGGCGGCATCGGTCTCTGTCGCCCAGCGACTGCCGATCAACGCGAGGACGACGGTGCTGCCTGTCAGCATGTCGCGGACAACATCCCGCCAAAGCTCGCCGGGCTTGATGTTGTCGCGGTCGCGAAAAATCTGCTTCGCGCCAAAATGCTGCATGAGCGCTTCGCGGAGGCGTCCTGCTGCCATCTCGGTGTCGGACCGCCGGTAGCTGATGAAGATCATCGAGGCACATCCGAGGCCGTTGATCCGGATCGGGAGTTCTGTCGCAGGGGCTAACGCGATGATACCTGTTCGGCGTGCGTGCGCGCGCCGTTATCGTTCATGAGGGGCCACGTACGGAAGAAGGGGCAGCGGCATGGCGAATCGACGCGTTCTCAGCTGTCTTGCGCTCGTTGCGTTATCGGCCGCGAGTGCTCTGGCGCAGGACGTCGATGACCTGAAGAACGGCATCGTCAAGATCCGCGCGCAACAGGGGGGAGCCCCGCGAACGGGCACCGGCTTCATCGTCCGCCTGACGAACGACGCAGCGTACATCGTGACTGCCGCGCACGTCGTCGAGGGCGATCCGCATCCCGGAGTCGCCTTCTTTCCTCGGGCGAACGAGTACTTCCAGGCCGACATTCTCGGAGTCGAAGGTGGAGATCCGCGCGGCGTGGCGGCGCTGATTGTCAAAGGCGCGCGTCTGCCTGATGGCGTCCGAGCCTTTGCGATATCGTCCAACGTCAACATCCGCGGCGGCGAAGCCATCAAGGTGATCGGCTTCCCGGGAGAATTCGGGACGCCGTGGCTGGTCGCCGACGGCAGCATCGGCGGCCGGCGCGGGAGTGACATCTCGTTCTCGACGGTGATCGGTGAGGGAAGCTCTGGCGGACCTCTCCTTCTCAACTCCACCGTCATCGGAATCATCAGCCAGATGGGAAGCAAGATCGGCTACGCCGTGCCAATCACGAGCGCGCGCTTCGCCTTGGAGGGGTGGGGGATCGAATTCACCGAGGGTGGCGATGCGTTGTTGCCGAAGCAAAGAGTCGGCAAGGACGGCGTGGCCATGACGCTCGTCTCGCGCGGCGAATTCCGGATGAGCGATCGGCAGCAGTTTGTGTTCGTCGATGCCTTCTATATAGACAGTGAGCTAGTTATCAAACCAACAACCTGGATAGAGGCAGCGGAATATTGCACCGAGCGTGGCAAGCGCCTCCCGACGGAAGCGGAATGGGAGAAGGCTTCGCGGGCGGCGGCGATCGAGCCGACCAGCCTATGGGAATGGGTCGCAGACTGGTATCAGGAGGATTACGCTCGCATTAGGCCGGCTCGTAACCCCACGGGCCCGTCAATCGGTGAGAGCAATGAACAAGAACGCGCACGGCTCGAGGACGAAGCTCGAAGGCAAGCCACAATTGGGTGTGACAAGAGTTGTGATGCGAGAGTCTTCCAAGAAAGGCTCTCATTCTATACGCGAGTCTACGTGGGAGATCGACACACGGACATGAAGAAGGTCATCCGTATGACAGCGGATACTCGAGCGGGCGCCCTTTCCAAGTGGAACAAGGCACCTTTTCGATGCGTAAGTGAGCCCTAAGGGAACCCACGCTTCGTGCCCTGCTTTCAGGCGGCAGCCCTCGCGCGGTACAGAACAGCGCCCGTTGCAAGCAGCCACACAAAGACGCCCAACACAACCCAGACAGGATGGCGCCCCGCCGCCACTAACGCTGTCTGACGATGGTCGACCCGCAGCGGACCCCGCTCCGTCGTCACTGTATCTACCAATCCATCGAGTTCCATCCGCAAGCTCCTCATCTTCGGGTCCACGCTGACGCGCCGGATGCTGAATTGCCTCAACCCACCGAGCGTCACGACGCTCGACGCCCCGATTACTTGTGGCATTGCGCCGGGTCGATCGAGGAACAAGAGCTGTCCATCACCAGCGACGGAACTCACGCGCCGGCCGAGCGCGTCTTGTGTGGAGAAGTCGATCACACCAACTGGAATCGAGCCGCCCGAAAACAGCGGAAGGATGCCGTCCGCTGGAGTTGCCGGCAAGGTGATTGACGTGATGACCTCACCGGACCTTCCCGTGACGGCGACGGGGGCCGCGCCTTCGCGAAAGTCAATCATCCACGTGCTCGTCTGACCTGCGGCGGCGAAGTCGGCATCTGCCTTTACGGAGGTTCCTGCTGCCGTCAGC